>NZ_JBJDRI010000003.1:0-155464 GCF_044987425.1 Microbacterium sp. ZW T5_56
AGTACACCGTGACCGGTGAGCTGATGCTCAAGGGTGACGGCACCGCGACGGGAATCACCGGCACGACCACGTTCACCCCGACCGCGGCGGACGGCACCACAACGGTGACGTTCACGGTTCCGGTTGGCTTCGGTGGCGAGGTGCTTGTGGCCTACGAGACGCTGTTCGAGTCTGCTGACATGGGCACGCCGATCGCTGAGCATAAGGACATCAACGACGCGGCTCAGACCGTGACGGTTGACACGCCTCCGACGGTGGAGGAGCCGGCGATCGGCACGTCCCTCGTGGACTCTGCCGATAGCGACCATGTGCTCGGTTGGAATGGTGGCACGGTGATCGACACGATCGCGTACCAGAACCTCACGCCCGGTACTGAGTACACCGTGACCGGTGAGCTGATGCTCAAGGGTGACGGCACCGCGACGGGAATCACCGGCACGACCACGTTCACCCCGACCGCGGCGGACGGCACCACAACGGTGACGTTCACGGTTCCGGTTGGCTTCGGTGGCGAGGTGCTTGTGGCCTACGAGACGCTGTTCGAGTCCTCTGACCTGAGCACGCCGATCGCTGAGCACAAGGACATCAACGACGCGGCTCAGACCGTGACGGTTGACACGCCTCCGACGGTGGAGGAGCCGGCGATCGGCACGTCCCTCGTGGACTCTGCCGATAGCGACCACGTATTGCCCGTTGCGGGTGGTGCGGTGGTTGACACCGTGGCGTACCGGAACCTGACGGTGGGCACGGAGTACACGATCACGGGTGAGCTGATGCTGAAGGGCACCGGCTCTGCGACGGGAATCACCGGCACCGTGACGTTTACGCCGTTGACGGCTGATGGTTCGGTGGAGGTTGTGTTCACGGTTCCTGCCGGGTTTGCTGGTGAGGCTCTGGTGGCGTACGAGAGGCTGTTCGAGTCTGCGGATCTGACCACTCCGGTGGCGGTGCACGAGGACATCAACGACGCGGCTCAGACCGTGACGGTGGAGCAGCCGACGACCACCCCGACCCCGACTCCGACGGCCACCCCGACTCCCACGACGACGCCGAGCACGCCGGGTATTCCGACCGTGCCGGTGAAGCCGACGGGTCCGACGGGTCTGCCGACCACGGGTATGAACGTGGGTCCGGCGCCGCTGATCGGTGCGGTTGCTCTGCTGGGTATCGGTGCGTTCATCCTGATCGCACGACGCCGGGCGAACAGCCAGCGCTAACCGACACAAGACATGACGGGCGTGCTCCTCTCGAAAGGAGCACGCCCGTCATTGTTGTGCTGGACGATAAGAACCGTCCGTGGGTGATCCACCTCAGCGCTGTCGGAGCCTACGTGAGCTTGCGTAGACCAGCGAGCGTGGCGAGGTCGATCAGACCACTGAGCTCGGCATCGTCGACCGGGCCGGTCTCGACATAGGTGATGCTCATCGCCCCACGATACTGATCAGTTCGAGAACGCCAGGCTGACGTTGGTGCCGAAGCACTCTGTTGCTGGGGGCGTCACAGGCATACAGTGTGGTCCAGCTGTTTCACAGGTCGCATAAGGGGTGTGTGATCGCTGGGGAGAAGAAGGCAGCATGGGATCACTGCTGGAGCGTCTCCGCGCGAGGTTGACTCGGGCGGAGCGTCGCATAAGCGGCAATCGTGGACGTGGGGTCGGGTTGATCGGAGTTGCCGCGATCATTGGCATCGTGGCGACGCTGTCGTCGACAAGCGCAGCGATGGCAGCGTCGGAGCCGTCGTCGAAGGTCTGGGTCGAAATGAGCGCCTTGCCCGCGACGGGAACGGTCGTACAGTCGATGGACTTCATTCAGTATTCGATCAACATCTTCAACGGCGACGAGGTCGACGGGGCGGTGGATTACACCGTCGTTTTGTCGGACGTCATCGATGACGCGTCGCTGTCGATGCCGATCACCGCCCCCGTTCCGTCTCTTGCCATCTCGACCAGCGATGACGGCAAGGTCCGTATCACGGGAACGGCCGCGCCGCGCCATATCACCACGGTTGTCATCAACGTCGGTGTGAACTCGGACGACGAGCGAGGCAACAGCGTCTTGCGGGCACTTGTCGCACGCGCCGACGCCGTGAACCCGCAGTGTGGAGACGCTGGTGTCGCTTGTACGGAGTACATCGCGGGGGCGGTGCAATCTGAGATCACGGTCGATCCGCCTTCGGGCTCGACCGTGAATGCCGGAGGTGAGGCGACGTACACCGTGACATTCCGCAACACGGGAGCGGTCCCCGGAAAGGTGAATTCTGACGTAGTGCTGACGGGTGTATTGGACGACGGGGACGTCACCGAGCTTCCCCACGCGTCGTCAGATGTGCTTGCTGTGTCGGGAATCATCGAGCAATCGTTCGAGGGCCTCGACCAGCGGGTCTACATCACGGGGATGCTGCCGCCCGGTGAGACGGTGACTGTGCAGTTCCGGGTGGCAGCGAAACCTGACGGAGAACGCGGCGATGATCGTCTGGACGCATTCGTCGTCTCGAGATACTCAATGCCGTCCACGCCGTGCGATGGAGAGTCGCGTTGGCCCTGCACAGTGACGTACGTCGAAGCGACGCCGACGCCGACGCCGACCCCGACGCCGACGCCGACCCCGACCCCGTCCGCCACGCCCACGCCTACGCCGTCCGCCACGCCCACGCCGACCCCGTCCGCCACGCCGACCCCGTCCGCCACGCCTACGCCGACCGCCACCGCCTCTCCGGAGCCGACCGCCACAGTCTCGCCGGAGCCGACCGTGACGTCGCCAGCAGTGACGTCATCCGCGACGCCCAGCGCACCGAGAACCTCGGTTGCGGCATCGTTCTCGGTGAACTTGCCTCGAACCGGTGCCGAAGTTGGCTTGGCGCCGGTCGCGGGTGCGCTCGCCCTGCTGGCCATGGGCACGGTGATTCTGATCGCTAGTCGGAGGGTGAACAACCAGCGCCAGTGACGTGCGCTGAGTGGCGGCACGTCAGCGGCCCGCTCGTGGCGGTGCCTCAGCGGGCTCGGCTGATCCTTGTCGCGAGGAGCGCGGCCGCTGTTGCGGCTGCGAGCAGGGTGATGACCTGCCAGCCTCCGGAGACGTCAAAGCCGACGTCTCCGGGCGACTCATGATCAATGCCATGAGCCCAGCGGCGTACGCCGAACTGCTCACGACCCCCGACATGGCAGCCATCAACCGCCCCGTCACAGCCTGACCCGCAGCCGTCGACACTCTCCTGGAAAGGAACAGCAAGCGAGACGACGCGCGGCTCACCGCACCGCGTGCAGCAGAGTGGCGTTGCGGCTGCGGATGAGACGGCGGAGGTACGGGACCAGCACCAGGCGTTCCGCGAGGATCCCGAACACGGGTGACGCGAGAGTGATCGTGTCGGTCATCCGGCAGCCGTCCGCGGTGTCCTCGAACAGGTGCTCGTGCACGAAGGAGCGGAACGGACCCGCTGCCTGCTGATCCACGAACCGGTGGGGTTCGTCGAGGGCTGTGATCTGAGAGGTCATCCGGAACCAGATCCCGAAGTGGCGTGCCCGCCAGGTGACCGTTTCGCCCAGTCCGATGCGCCCCGAGCGCACGCCGGCGATCGCGGTCTCCCCGGAATCGCGCATCGACTCGAGGTGCAGATCGATGTCCAGCGACGCCGCGAACATCGTGCGTGCGGGTACCGGACACTCGGTGACGAGCGTGAAGGCGGAGACCATTCATCTATTCTGCGGGGCCGGTGATGCGATGTTCGCGGCGCGGAGCGAGGACTTATTTTCCGGCGTTGACGAACGTGGGTGCCGCCGATGGAATGGAAGCGGCCCCGATATTTTCCGAAGGAACGAAAGTCGGAGGGTCTTTCTCGCAGCCACTACGAGGGCGCCACATTGTCGTGCGCCCAGACGGAAGGATGGTCACGTCCATGGAGGTCAATGCTTCCCCCGGAGCAACGGATTCGCCGGGAGTCTCACCCAGCGACTCACCGCAGCGGCGGGGCGTCACCCGGCGCACGGTGCTGATGTCGGTCGGTGCGATCGGAATCGCGGGTGCCGCCTTCGGGCTCGGCACCTTTGTCGGCCGCACGCCGGCGTCGGCCGGGAGCACGCTCACGCCGGAGGAGGCCGCGCTGGCAGCGCCGGGCGGTGCTCACAAGCTCAACGTGCTGTTTATCGGCGCCCACCCCGACGACGAGGCAGGCAACCTCGGTGTCTTCGGCCAGTGGAACGAGTTCCACGGCATGCAGATCGGCGTCATCACGGTGACCCGCGGTGAGGGTGGCGGAAACGCGGTCGGTCTGGAAGAGGGGCCGCCGCTGGGTCTCATGCGCGAGGCCGAGGAACGCAAGGCCGTCGGCTTCGCGGGTGTCGACCGTGTGTTCAATCTCGACGGGCTCGACTTCTACTACACCGCCAGTGCGCCGCTCTCGCGTGACGTCTGGGGCGGCGACGCCGTGCTCGCGCGCATCGTCCGCGTGGTGCGGGCCACGCGACCGGATGTGATCGTCACGATGAACCCGTCCGCCGTCGAAGGCAACCACGGCAACCACCAGCAGGCCGCGATGTTCGCGGTGGAGGCGTACCTCGCCGCCGGTGATGAGAAGCGCTTCCCCGAACACCTTGAGGAGGGCTTCGCGCTCTGGCAGCCGCGGCGCATCCTGCGCGCCGGTGCCAGCGGGAAGGGTGAGAACGGACCCGAGGGGGTTGCGAGCGGATACCAACCGCAGGTGGCATCGGACGTGGTGTTCGGCTGCTGGAACGGCACCCGCAGCGAGCGGCATGCGCGTCCGTGGTCGGAGATGCTCGACAACGCGAAGTGGGCTTATGTGACACAGGGCTGGGCGGAGATGTCTGCGAGCCCCACGGACCCGGCGGAGATTCCCACCTCCTGGTTCACAGTGATCCACTCCCGGTCGCCGATCGTGGATCCCGCCTCCGGCGGTGACGCCGCACTGCGCGGTGCCGCGCTGCCCATCGAGGGTGGGCTCCCGCTCGGCACGCTGATCGACGTGCGCCCGAAGCGGTTCGAGGCGGTAGCCGGTGAGCCGCTGGAGGTCGAGGTCATCGTGACGGCCTCCTCACATCTGGGAGTGGATGCGAGCGAACTCGAACTGTCGGTGCCGGCGGGATGGACCGCATCGAAGCCCGCGTCGGTGCCCGCGCTGAAGCCGGGCGAGGCTCACACGACCGCGTTCACCGTCACCGCGGGCGATGACGAACCCGGTACTCAGGTGCGCGTCGAGGCCACATTGACAACGAACTCGGCGTCGGGGATGTCCTTCGCGCAGGTGCGAGCCGCCGGCGCGGTAGAGGCGACAATCGAACCGCTGGAGGAGATCCGCAGCTTCCGCGAGTGGACGGCCGCCCTCGGGATGAAGCATCTCGATGTTCTGGTTCCCGAGCTGTTCGCCGTGGGGCAAGGGCGCACGCGCGAGCTCGCCGTGACAGTGGAGAACTTCTCCGACGCGCCGCAGTCGGGGACAGTGCGTCTCACCCTCCCGGGCGGGTTCACCGCCCAGCCGGACGAGCAGAAGTTCGCCGAGGTGCCGGCCGGGAAGACCGGGTCCGTCCTGTTCGAGGTGCGCAACGACGATCTCGCGATCCCCACGGCGAACCGCGCCGAGAACAAGGGGGAGTGGCCGGTCACGGTCACCGCCACGAGCGGTGCCGGGGCGGCGGAACGGGCGGTCACGATGAACCTCGTCCCCACTTATGTTGTCACGCGCACCAGCACGCCGCCCACCATCGACGGCGTGCGGCACGACGGAGAGTACCCCGGAGAACCCCTCGTGATCGACACCGTCTGGGACGGTAAGCCCCTGGGCGGCACGACGCCATCCATCAGCGCGCTGACGTGGATCACGCACGATGACGCCAACTTCTATCTGTTCATCGCGGTGAAAGACGACGTGCGCGGCACGATCCTGCCCGCCAGTGACAACAAGCGGCAGCGGCGAACCGACTCCGTGGAGATCTACGTCGATCCGCGCGGCACGGCACCGAACACGGCGCATACCTTCATCGGCGGCATCATGCCGTCCATGGACTCCTTCACCGGTGCCCCCGGTGTCGGACGTGACCGTGACAACTGGCAGGGCGAGGCGAAGGTCACGGCGCCCGGAATGGAGGTCGCCGTGGTCGAGGCGACTGATGCCGCCTCGTACACCGGGTACGACCTGGAGGTGAAGATCCCGTTCGCCGTGCTGCCCGACAACCTCGACCCCCAGCATGTCGGGTTCAACATCGTCGTGAACGACTCCGACACGCAGAACAAGGCGGCACAGAATCGTGTCGGATGGTCGACATTCCCCGGAATGCGGGCCGACCCGTGGCGCTGGGGCATCGTTACCCTCGACGGCATCGACGATGCGGGTGCCCAACCGAAGGAGCCCACCCTGCCCGATACGGCCGCTCGCTCGGTGGAGTCGCCGCAGTCGATCCTGCAGTCGGCGATCGACGGCGTGCCGCTCGGCGGATTCCCCTCCGGCTCGAACCCGCTGCGGATCCTGGCTTCCTCGGTGGCGCTCGGAATCGTCACCGCGGAGGTCGACGTTCCGGCGTCAGGGACGGCGCGGATGTTCCTGTGGGATGGAACGCAGTCGGTGGGCGAGGCCAAGACCGAGGTGGCCGCCGGTCGGACCACGCTGTCGTTCAAGGCGCGCACCGCGGCGACTGGCACCCCGGACAGTCTGACGGGCACCGCCGCGTCGCCGGTGATCCTGATCTCGCTGGATGCGAAGGACGCGGTCTACGCCACGCGTGCTCCGCTCGGAGGTCCATCGATCTGAGTGGGGCGCGGGGGTCGCGGATCGATGATCCGCGACCCCCGTCGTGCGTCAGCGGCGCGGGAACCGCCACGCCACAATCACTCCGCCGACGATGACGATGCCCACGCACCACACGATCGCCCACAGGGGCTGCAGTCCGGGATCGGTGCCCAACAGCAGCGCGCGAATAGCGTCCACGATGGGAGTCACCGGCTGTGCTGCGGCGACCGGAGCGAGCCAGGACGGCAGGGAGTCGATCGGAACAAACGCGTTGGACAGGTACGGCAGGAACAGCACCGCGAAGCCGTATCCGTTGGCGGCTTCCGGGCTGGAGGCGAGCAGCCCGATCGCGGCGAACACCACGGTGACCGCGATGATCCAGGCCAGCACGATCCCCACGACGCCGAGCCATTCCGCGGGCCCCGCGGAGGGCCGGAATCCCAGCAGGAATCCCACGCCCAGCACGACGAGCGTGGCGACCAGGTTCCGCAGGACGCTCGCGACCACGTGGCCGACCAGACACGCGGCCGCGACGGTTGGAAGCGTGCGGAAGCGCTGCATCGCACCGCCCGTGACATCGCGATTCACGGAGACAGCCACCGAGGCGGCGCCGTATCCGGAGCACAGCACGATGATCCCGGGGATCACGAAGTCCAGGTAGCCGCCGCTGGGATCGATCGCGCCGCCGAACACGTACGTGAACATCAGCATCAACATCACCGGCAGGGCGATGGCGAGCACCAGGCCCTCGCCGTCGCGCAGGCTGTGGCGCAGGCTCCTGCCCACGAAGACCGCGCTCGCGGACAGTGGGCCGCTGCCCGGATGAGCGGACCGAACTCGGTCCAAGGTGATCGCGGTCATGCTGCCACCGCCTCGGGCCGCTGATCGGTCAGCGCGAGGAACGCGTCGTCGAGTGTGGGACGACGAACGTCCACGCGGAGCGCCCGCTCCTCGGGAGTCAGCCCGGCCAGCGCAGCAGCCAGACCGCCGGCCGTGGCTGTCGCGGACAGGGTGCGAACGGTCCGTCCGGCATCATCAACGAGTGTCACGGTCTCCTCACCCACGCGTGCCAGAAGCTCGGTGACCGTGCCGTCGGCAACAATCCCGCCGTTCGCGATGATCGCCACGCGGTCGGCCAACTGCTCGGCCTCGTCCAGCATCTGCGTGGTCATGAGTACGGTGCAGCCCTCGGCGGCGAGGGACGCGACATCGTCCCAGATCTGTGCGCGACTGGCGGGGTCGAGACCGGTGGTCGGCTCGTCGAGGAACAGCACAGCGGGGGTGCGCATGAGCGAGGCCGCAAGGTCCACGCGTCGCCGCATTCCGCCGGAGAAGTCCGCGACGCGCCGATCCGCCGCGGCGGACAGGTCGAACCGATCGAGCATCGCCACGGCGCGCTCCTGCGCCTGGCTGCGCCCGAGTCCCAGCAGGCGACCGATCATGCCGAGGTTCTCGCGCGCGGTGAGCTGATCATCCACGGACGCGTACTGACCGGTTGCACCGATCATCCGACGCACCTGTGCCGCCTCACGAACGACGTCGTGTCCGCAGACGCGGGCTGTGCCGGAGTCCGGGCGAAGCAACGTAGTCAGGATCGAGACCAGTGTCGTCTTGCCGGCGCCGTTCGGCCCGAGCAGGGCGAAGATGCCTCCCGTGATGTCCAGGTCCAGGTCGGCGAGCACGGTGTGCTCGCCGAAGCTCTTGCGAAGTCGACGGACTTCGATGATCGCCGTCATGGCTCCTCCTTCTGTGTTTGTTGTAAACAGTATGCACAATAAACAGTAATATGAACGAAGAGTCAAGTCTCCGCGTCGAATACCGTGGGGAGTGGAGGTGGAGATGACGGATTCGGAGATCTCGCGCACGCTGGCACTCGCGTGGGGGCTGGCGGCCGCTCCGCAGCGCGGTCCCAAGCGCGAACTGTCGCTGGAGCGCATCGTGGAGGCGGCGGTGACGATCGCCGATGCCGAGGGGCTGGCCGCCGTCACCATGCAGCGCGTGGCGCAGAGGTTCGACTTCACGACCATGGCGCTGTACCGCTATGTCGCCACCAAGGACGAGCTGTACCGGCTGATGCTCGACGCCGCGATCATGCCACGGGACACAGCCGTCGAAGCGGACGACTGGAGGGCCGGGTTGCGGACCTTCCTGTTCGAGCTGCTCGACGCGTATCGCGCTCACCCCTGGATGCTGGAGACCCCGCTGTCTCCGGAGATCCACCTGATGCCCGGTCAGCTCCAGGTGGCCGATCGAGGACTCCGGGCGATGCGCCGACTTCCCGCGCCTGATGATGCGAAGCTGGCCGTGCTCATGCTGCTGTCCGCCTTCGCGCGTGGGCATGCCGCGGTCGAGCGAGAGGTGCTGCACGGGGAACCGGTGCCCGCCGAAACGCGGGCGCTGCTCGTGGAGGCGGCCACGGCCGCGCGGTTCCCGGATGCGGTGGCTTTCGTGCGGAGCGGGGTGTATTTCGGTGATCCGGAACCCGGTTCGCCCGAGAGCGCGATCGCCGAGTTTCGCGAGTTCGCGGCCGGCGCGCTGCTGGCGGGATTGGACACGTTCTTCGGCGCAGCGGGCGACGAGGATTCTCCAACACCGACGGCTCCGCTGAATGCGCAGGAGGCACTCGCGGTGGCCGAGGCGGAACTGCACGCTGCCACGCTGCTGCGCAAGGCGGCTCAACAGCGGGTGCGCGACGCGGAGCGTGCGGAGAACGCGGCCCGGAAGGAGCGGGATCGGGCGAAGGAACTCGCGAAGGCGGATCAGAAGCTGCGCGCCCGCGACGCGGGCTGAGCGCAAGCCTCGTACGGCTCCGGCCGGTTGAACCCAACATTCGCCTCCGAACACCGCCGCAGCGGCGTGCCGCCGACGAGGACCAGCAGTGCGAGGACACCGCCCGGCATCAGCAGCGACTCGCTACCCGTCGTGGGGAGTTTGCCGGGCGAGCTGGGCGCGGACGACGGAGTTACGATCGGGATGACTGGCGCGACGGTCGGAACCTTCGTGCTGGCCTCGTTCGACTCGACCGGGTGGGTGGGGCTTTCGGCACGGGCGACGGCCGTGTTGTCGATGTCCTTGCCCGTGGGGTCTGCAGCAGTGCCGCTATTGGAAACTGATGAGGCCTGCCCGCGCCGCCCGGATGAGCACTTGCACTCGGTCCCTCGCGCCCCACTTCATCATGATGCTGGACAGCTGGGCTTTGATTGTTCCTTCAGAAACGTGCAGTGCGAGGGCGATCTCCTGATTCGATTTGCCGAGCCCTAGCTCGCGTACGACGTCTGCTTCACGGCCAGAGAGCTCCTCAGCCGAGGTGAGCTGCACAACCGGCTGTCTGGCCGCCTGGACGGAATTGACCAGGAGCTCCGTGATGCTCGCGGAGAGCATCGCTGCGCCGCCGAGAACACTACGCGCGGCCGCGATAATGTCCTCAGGCTCGGCATCTTTCAGCAGGTAGCCCGAGGCGCCAGCGCGCAGGGCCGGAAGGACTCGTTCAATCGTGCCGAACGTGGTCACAGCCAGGACGCGCACATCGGGCCAGTCCGTCGTGATCCGCGCCATCGCCTCAACGCCGTCCATGACGGGCATCTGGAGATCCATCACCACGACGTCGGGATGCTCCCGTGCAACCGCCTCCACGGCTTCCGCCCCGTTGCTCGCCTCGCCGATCACTTCCATATCGCTCGGGCTCGACAGGAAGGTGACGAGCGCGCGTCTGACCAGTGCGTCGTCGTCGACCACCAGGATCCGGATATTGCTCACACCCACAGCATAGAATTGCCGCGACGAGGGCACATCGACGAATGGCCAGATGATTGGCCGAAAGTCGGAAGGGTCGCGGTCTCCGATGCGAGAAGATCGCGAGATCCCCACAGGGGTTCGACAGAAGACGGGAACGACCATGCTCACGACGCTTACATCTCTCCTTGCTCAGTACTTCGCACTCGACGGCGGTCTCGGGGACCTCTGCAAGTTCCTCGGGTTGTGTCCCTGAGCGCCCTGCCTGACATCAGCGCCTGAGGTGCGCTTGAATGTGGGCATGTCGAAAGGCGAACGAACAGAAGACCTGACGGCTTTCCGGCTCGGTCCCCTGAGTCGCGGCGTGCGGCTCAGCCGCTCAGAGCGTATTGCGTTGATCGCAGTCGTTGTCGGTTTGCTCATCTACGACATTGTGCGACCGTTCTGGGCGACGGAGACGAACGCGGCGTCGGCCATCTTCGAAGGGGGCATTACAGCAGCCTGTCTGTTGTTCGTGCGGTGGCCGCGAGTCGCTGCGCTCGCGGTGTTGGCACTGGTCCCGATCGGCCTCGCGGTCCATGCCGCACAGGTGACGGCGATGACGTTGTCCATCGTCGTCGGTCTGGTCATTCGTACGGGATCGGGCGGAATGATCGCAGTGTTCGCACTTGGCATGCTCGTCACGTTCGGCCTCGCGAGCGCTGAGCTCGCGGCGGTCGATCCCGCGGCGCTCGGCACCGTATTGCTCATCACCGCAGCCTGCAGCGCTGTCGGGATGGTCTCCCGGCTCGCATTCGCGAGGGAAAGACGTTTGCGCTCTTCCCTGCGTGACCGCGATCTGGCACGACTTGAGGTGCGCAAGACGGAGCGTCAGCGCATCGCAGACGATCTGCACGACGTTATCGGCCATGACCTCACCGTCATCGCCATGCATGCCCGCGCCGTCGAGTACGCCCGGGACGACGAGACGCGCGCGGCGTCGATCGTAGCGATTGGAGATGCGGCTCGTAAGGCGTTGACAGACCTTCGTCGGGTCGTCGGCACCACCGAACTGAGGGATGCCGACGAGTTGGCGAGTCCGGCGGGGCTGCCCGGCGCGATCGCCGACGCCAGCCGCGAACTGTTGGCCGTCGGGATGCCCCTTTCTGTCACCGGCGACCCGACCGACCCGCGCATTTCTCGCCTCATCTCCGGCGCCCTCGCTCGTGTGCTCCGCGAGAGCACGACGAACGTGCTCAAACACGGATCTCCCGGTCCCGTGGACCTACACATCGACTGTGCGGATCAGACGGTGACGATGACGGTTACCAGCCGGATGCGCCTGAACCACGACCTCGCTCCGCTGCCTTCCGGCGGGTACGGCACCGTTCGCATGCAGGAGCGAGCAGAGCAGCTGGGTGGCACTTTCCGTTCCGGCCGGGACGGCGATACCTGGTGCACCTCAGTCGAGCTGCCGCTCGCCTGAGCCGTTCCCCGCCTTACCCGCTTGGACACTCTGTCGTCAGCGTCCGTCCGGCGACAGGCGCTCGGCGACGAAAGTCCATCGGCTCTTCCCGAACGTCCACGTCCTCGGACGTTCGTCGCTTTCTTCCTTCTCGGGGGTGTTCGTACCTTCATCCGGAGATGGTTCCGTACGCAGCGCCGAAGGGGTGCGCGGGGACCGAGAGTGAAGGAGAAGAACGCATGTCACAGACGACTGTCTCTCTCGTCGAAGAAATCGCGGAGCAGGATCAGACGCGAGTCAGCGGCGGACAGGGTTGGACCACAACCGTGACCAGTTTGGGCTGTTACGGCCTGAGCTGGGCTCTGGGAAACAACGGTGAGTTCTGCACCGCCACCGTGGAGTGTCAGACCAACTGCTGATTGGTGACCGGCGCGCACCCGTGCGCGCCGGTTCCGAACTGGAACGAGAGTCATGAACAGAACAGTCGTGGATGCGATTTCCCCTGACATGATCGCGCTCGCGCTGCCCCGAGCAACAGATGCCGAACGGGCACAAGCCCTCACCGTGGCGCAGGCGATTCTGGTCGAGATGGATCCTTCGCTCAGTCCCACTGATCTTGCGGCAATGCGCGCAGGCCTCAGCGATGACCCGATCATCGACCTCGGGATGGCCGTGACCCACGTCGTCCGTGCCATCGCCGATATCGAGGGGATCGCGGCGTTGGAGATCGTGGCCGGCCAGCGCGCCGTCATGGACGCCGTCCTCGGCCATCTGCGCTTTGAAGCAGCAGACGTACTGGGAAGAGTGCTGGTTTCGCACTCGTTGTCGGACGCCCTGACCGCGCATCCCCGCGCCTTCGCGATTGCGGCCAACCGGATTCGATGCGCGGAGTCAGCGATCCGAGAGATGCTTCTCCGCGTGGCAGCCGATCGCCCGATGCTTTCCGACATCGCCCCTGATTTCGATCCTGACAGTGCCATCGCCGGACTGCATCTCGGTGCGGGGGACACTCACGCTGACGGTCGCGCCGTCGCGATCATCGCGTTCACGGATGGGACGCACATCGTCTACAAACCGCGATCTCTCGCGTGTGATGTGGGATTCGCTCATCTCATCCGGTGGATGAACGAGCGGCTGGGGACAGGTCTCCATGCGGCTCGAACCATCGACCGCGGTACCTACGGCTATGCCGAGTTCATTCGGACCTCCGAGCACAGTCAGCAGCCCGAGGCGGATTGCGAGGCGATCGGACGACTGCTTGCACTTCTGCATGCCCTGCGCGCTTGCGACATGCATTACGAGAACATCATTCTCAGTGAGCGTGGACCGATCGTGGTCGACGCGGAGACTCTTCTCACCCCGATCGTGGACGCCGCGTCCGACTACGCAGCGGGGTCCGCTTCACGTGCGGCTGCGGTCCGCATTGCTGATTCTGTGTTGGGTATCGGGTTGTTGCCGACCCTCATCGGTGATCCGGCCGCCGCGCGGGGATTCGACGTCGGATTCCTCGGATACCGCGCCGGCCAGCGAAGTCCCTATCGCGCCGTCACGGTCTCGCCTGGCGTGGGGACATCGCTCCAGTTCGGAACGGCATCGACCGCGGCTCCGACTCGAGCTTTGGACGATCTTCCAACGCATCGGCAGCGAGACGGCGTGCGTCGGGGCTTCGACCGACTGGCGCGAGCCATCGCCGCAGACTCGGATTCCTTCCTGCGCGCTGTCGGACGGTATCTCTCGCGAACGACCGTCCGTGTCGTCCCGGCTCCCACCGTGACATACCGGCAGCTTCTGACGATGTCTTACCACCCGGATGCTCTCGCGGACCCACATCTTCGAGCGGCCGTGCTGGCTCGCGTCGTCCTTCGGGACGGCCGACCAGGCTCAGGGGAACTCTCCGTCGCGGAAGCGCGGCAACTCGCGCGGGGAGACATTCCCGTATTCACCTGCGCGGTCGAGGATAGCGTCCTCGTCACCCACGTCGCAGGCGAACGGCTGGCGATTCCGTTCGGCGGTCGTTCTCCCCTGCACCACGTGCGCGAGTACGTCCCCCGAATGAACGAGGATCGGGGGCGACAACTGCGGTTCATCGATCTTGCGTTCGTCAGTTCGCTGGACAAGGACGACGATCGCACCACCCCCGGTGAGGTGGCACACAAAGACCCGCTGGACTCGACACGCCACCGATTGGCGCGACTTGCCGACGAGATGATACGCGGTACCACGTCGCGGTTTCCTGCGACGTGGATCGATCCCAGCGTCACTGTGCCTGATCAATCGCAGTGGCGCCCTGGAAGCCTGGGGTACGACGTGTACGGGGGTGCACCGGGAATAGCACTCGTCCTTGCGGCAGGATCCGTGGTCTTCGGCGATGAGGGCTTTGCCGAGTCGGCGGCCGCCGTACTGCGGCCCTTGTCAGACCAGCTGACCAGAGGGGCGTTGGGGGGCGTCGACCCAGCGGCCGGCGGGCTGACCGGTGCGGGGAGCACCGTCTATTCGCTCGCACTTGCCTCTCGATACCTCGGCGCCGACAGACTTCCGGTGGATCGTGAAGCCATGTTGTCGTTGCTTGTCCGCGCGGCCGAGGACCCGCGTCAATCATGGGACTTCGTCGGAGGCATCGCGGGTGCGTTGGCCGCAGCGGTGGCAGTCGCAGATGAAGAACGCGCTGGCTCAGCGATCGAACGCCTTTCGGAACGCGCGCTCCGGGCTATCGACGACGTCGCGTGGGACCAGGCATACACGGGCTATGCGCACGGGGCTGCAGGTGCGGCGATCGTTCTCTTGCGTGCCAGCACCGTGTGCAATGACGAGCGTCTGCGACGGCGGGGGGTCGAGATGCTCGACCGAGTACGCGAGACGATCCGTGGCGGCAGGGTTCCCCGCACCTTCGTCGCGGAAGACCGGCAGGAATCCGTGGCATGGTGCCACGGAGCAACCGGAGTGATGTTGGCCCTGCTCCAGGCGCGTGAGGTGGACCGCGCCCTCGCTGACGAGAGCGAAGTGCAGTCTCTGGCGCAACATGTCTGTGAACGAGGTTTCGGCAACAACCCGACGCTGTGCCATGGCGATGCCGGCTCTCTCGACGTGCTCACCAGCGTCGTGGGTCAGCTACCGACCCTGTCGATCAAGGGCACGCCATTGATCGATCAGATGGCCTCGCTCACCGCCCTGGTCTCGCGATCCGCGGAGAACGCGCGCAGGCAGCGACGGAATCGCTATGGCTTCGTCAACTCCGTGATGGTGGGCGCCGCAGGCACCGCATGGGCGGTCATGCGCGCAGGCCATCCCTCGATCATGCCGAGCTTGCTCGGGCTCGCCGACCTCCCGCCCAAGAGGGCTGTGGAGCACAAGAAGAAGAAAGCAGGTTGATCATGTCGAACGTGCTCACCGCTCGCACCGGCTTCATCGCCGAAGACGAGCTGGTCCAGATGTCTGCACAGGAGCAGAGCGTCGAAGCAGGAGGTACGACGACCGTTCCGTGTGGAGTCATCGGACTCACGATCGCAGCGTCGGCAGCCCTCCCGGGATTCTGCCCGACCGGAGCGTGCACCAGTCGATGCTGACCCGTGTGGGCACCTCGTAGCGACGGGGTGCCCACACGGCACAGGGAAGGAACGAGGATGACTCTGATCGATCCGAGCGCTCCGCCGCACCCGCGGGAGGCAACCATCCTGGCTGCAGCGACGAGCCATCTGGCCGGACGGTTCCCGGGATTTCACGCTGATCTGCTGGAGCAGTCGGAGAAGAACCTGCGGTCAGTCTTCGCCCGCACCAGCGCGCCGGATATCGTTGACGTGGACGGTGTCATCGGTCAGCATCTGCACGATCTCGTCGATGCGCTCGACGCGCTGAGCATTCGCACTCTCATCACCACGTTCGTGACGGAGCACGACGCCGCAGGAACCACGTACGAAGAGCACGAGGCGCATGTCTCGACTTCGGCGGGGCGTCAGTCGATACTCGACGCGTACCCGGAGCTCTCCCGTCTGCGCACGCTCCTCGTCGAGCGCAGGGAACGCGCGCTCGACGAGTGCCTCGAAAGCCTGCGCGCCATACCGCACGCACAGCGGACTGCTCTGGGGCTGGCGCGTGTACGTCGAATCGAGCACAGCGGCAGCGACACTCATCGCAGCGGTCGGGGCGTGCTGTTCGTCGACACCGACGGCGGTCGGGTGGTGTTCAAGCCGAGCGCCTCTGAGGCATCCGACTTCTTCCTCCAGGTACGAGAGGTCCTGGATCTCGACGGAGACCTGCTTGGTCCTCTTGTGCCTGAGGTGCTGGCGCGAACGAATGCCGGGACCTGGTATCGCCTGGCTCGTCAGTCCACCTTCGATTCGAACAGCGCGCACGTGTACTTTCGACGGTTCGGTGCGCTCACCGCGCTCGCTGCCGCTCTGGGCGTGACAGATCTTCACCACGAGAATGTGCTGGCCACGCGCGACGGGCCGATGGTGGTCGATGTCGAGACATTTACGAGTATCGTCCCCGACGAGCTTCCCGGCACAGCGCATCAAGTGCTCATGCGGTCTCTGCAACACAGCCCGTTGCGCTCGATGCTGCTGCCGTTTCGTTTCCTGGGCGCGTCCTTCAACCTCGATATTTCGGCACTCGGATCAGGCAAACGTGGCCGCGTCCTGATCGTGCGCGGCACACGCGTCTCGGGTGCGGGAACCGAAGACATCGGATTCGAAGAAGGTGACGTGGAGCTGGCGATCGGGCATGCGGTGAGCGACGCGATCGGCAACAGGTTCGACCCTCGCGACCATCGAGCGGCGCTCATGGAGGGATACTCGCGGATGCGGGCGGTGATTGCTGAGCGGCGACGAGAACTGTGCGCCGTCATCGCACGGTCCGCGCCCGCTGCTGTTCGTGTGGTGCCGCGCCCCACTCGGGTGTATGCGCGCTTTCTTGAGGCATCTACGCACCCTCACTACCTGAGCGACACGGCAGACCGTCGAAGTCTCCTGCAGCGGCTGGGACCTTGCGTCCTCCCTCTCGATTCACCTGAGCAAGAGCGGCTTCTCGACGCGGATGTCGATGCGCTCATCGACCTGGACATCCCTTATTTCTCCGCGACACATCGGGGTGACCTCATGGCGGATGATGGCAGTTTCCTCCGGCAGATCGCCCGCGTACGCAGCCCGATGTCGTCGATGACCATCCACCTGAAACGGTGGTTGGAGAGGCCGTTGGCCGTCGATCTGGCAGAGATCGACCTCGCACTGGAGACGTCAACGGATGACGTCTGGGTAGGCGAGCATCGCACACGGCGACGTTCGGCTCGATTCCCCGCACGCGCGATCCCCGCCGCTGAACACCACGTCGTGGGCAGCGACGGGAGAAGCTGGCTGACGGCGGTCGGTATCGGCGATGGGCTGCGCATGGCGCCCGTGACGCTGGCGCTCTACGAGGGAGGCGGGACCATGGTCTCCGCCGTGCATCAGAGCGACCGAACCATCCCAGAGGTGATGACCGCTGTGCCCGCGGCTGTGCGCCATCTGCCAAGCACGGGACTGGAGACACCAGCGTTGGCGTCGGCGTTCATCGGCGCTGTCTCCGAAGAGGCCACCCTGTGGGATCTGCATCGCGCGGGCGTCGAGGTGGCGCCGCGGAAGCTTCCTGTCGCGGCTATCCCGCCGATCGCTCGCGCTGACCTCGCCGGCTTCGACTTCCTCGGCGGCTTCGGCAGCTACCTCGCAGCCCTCGCGCGATATCCATCGGAAGCGATCGATCCCACGCAGTTGCGAAGTTGCATGCACCAGTTCCTCGACGCACACGAAGACGGGCTGCTCGACCAGCGGGATCCCGGGCTGGCACACGGCATGGCAGGCTACATCAGCGCGCTCGCCGCCGCAGACCGCCTCCTCGGCGGTGATGAACGGCTCCGGGCGGTGATCGGCCGACTTGTGCTGGCGATCACTCCTCGCGCTGGCACTGTGCTGGACCCCGGTGCTGCTCATAGCTGGTGCAAAGGGTATCCAGGTGTGCTCGTCGCGCTCGCGGACGCTCTGCGGTGTACCGATAGACCGGATGTAGCACTCGAGAGCATCCAGCAAGTACGACGCCGTCTGTGGAAGCGTCGTACGGATGGGCCCGCGGACATCAGCATCTGTCACGGCCTCGGGGGAGAGGCAATCGCGCTTCGCTCAGTCGCGGACGCACTCGACGACACCGGTCTGCATGAAGCAGCCGAAGAGTCGTTCGCGCTGGGACGCGTCGCGATTCATAGTGGTCAATGGCGCACCGGGCTTTTCGGAGCACCCCGGCACAGCTCCTTCATGCTGGGAACCGGCGGGTGGGGCGCTGTGGAGGCTGTCATGGCGGGTGCTGTGCCCGTACTCATGCTGGGCGTGATCCGATGAGCACCGAGACGTCGCGCATCAGACGGAACCGGACTCCCCTCGTATCTCAGTTCCTGCAGACCGAATGCGGGCTCTGCTGCTGCGCCATGATGCTGGCCGCGCACGGCTCGCCGCGCCAGATCGGCCCACTGCGCGCGGAGACGGCAACCGGCCGAGACGGGTTGTCGATGGCGGACCTGTCGCGCATTCTCACAGAGCGGGGAATGCGCGTGCGGGTCTATCGCGCCGGCGTGGGCGCAGCGTCTTCGGTGCCGCTCCCCGCGATCGCCTATTGGGACGCGCAACACATGGTCGTGCTTGACAAGGTCAAGCGGGGGCGCTGGTATGTACTGGATCCTGCCGCAGGCAGGCGGACCCTCACCCGGGACGAATTCGCGTCCCACTTCTCCGGAGTCATCCTCACTTCGCAGCCCGGTCCCGGATACCTGCGCAGAGTCGGGCCTCGGGGTCGTACATGGCTCGTGCTCCTCAAGATGATGAGTCAGTCGCGCGCGGCGGTGGCAGGCGTACTCGCCTTGTCTGCGATGCTCTATGCACTCACGCTCGCTTTGCCGCTGGCCACCGAGAGGATCATCGACACGACCATGCGCGATACGCATGCATCGTCGATCGTCGTCGGGCTGTGCATGGGCGTGGCCGCATATCTCATGCTCTCCGTCGCACGTTCGTGGGTGACGAGCCGTATCGTCTCGCGCCTCGGCATGAAACTCACCTCTTCCGTGTTTGGCACCCTCCTCACTCTCCCTTTCTCGTTCTTCGGGACGCGCTCACGGGGGGAGCTGATGTATCGGCTGTCGTCGCTCACGGTGGTCCGCGACACGCTGTCGGGCCACCTCACCTCATTGATTCTCGATACCGGAACGCTCGCCGTCATCCTCGTGTTCGCTTTCTCACGATCGTGGAGCCTGGCGGTCATGGTGGTCGGGTTGCTGCTGATCATGGCGCTTGCCACATTGCTCGGCTCTCGGGCTACTCGCCGACTGACAGAGCGCGAGATCTCGGCCAACGCGGTTTCCACGGGCATGCAGATGGAGGCCGTTGCGTCGATCGATGTGCTTCGTGTGGGCGGGGTGACGGATTCCTTCCTCGACGGATGGCAAAAGGAGTTCGAGAGGGCGATCTCCGCCATGCGACGTCGGATGAACGTTCAGGGGGCGGTGGCCGCTGTAACAGGTGCCGTCCAGCTGTTCGGACCGTTCCTCCTGCTGCTCTACGGCATCTCCCTCGCGGACAACTCAGCGGCCTCGCTCGGCACGGTGATCGCCATGCAGACGCTGACCGCAACAGGACTGGGGGCCGTGCAGTCGCTCAGCATGACGACGATGCAGCTGTCACAAGTGAGCATGTATGTCTCGCGGGTGTCAGACATTCTGGAACACCCGCGAGACGATGTGTTCGGGGACGCCACGGTGCGCTTGGAGGGCTCGGTCACCCTCGAAAACGTCACATTCGCCTATCCGGGTTCGCAAACTCCCGCCGTTTCCGAGATCACGTTGTCGGTGGCTTCGGGGGAAAAAGTCGCGATCGTCGGGCGAACCGGCTCAGGGAAGTCCACAATCGCCCAGCTCATGCTCGGCTTGCATCGACCTGACTCAGGTGCCATTCGCATCGACGGGCGTGACCTCTCGGAGATCTCCGCTGAATCGCTGCATGACATCGTCGCGTGGGTGCCGCAGGAGGTGAAGCTGAGCAACCGCTCGATCGCCGAGAACATCGACTTCGGCGCGGCGTCCGTGCGGATGGAACAGGTCGAATTGGCCGCCGCCGCAGCTGCGCTCGACAAGGATGTCGACCGCATGCCGCTCGGATACCACACCCTTGTGACGGAAACCGGCAGCGGCCTCTCCGGCGGGCAGCGTCAGCGGATAGCGCTCGCACGAGCACTGATGCGAAATCCGCGCCTGCTGGTCTTGGACGAAGCCACGAGTGCTCTCGACACGGTGAGCGAAGCAAAGGTATCGGCCGCCCTCGAAGCAATCGCGTGCACACAGGTGATCATCGCCCACCGTCTGTCGACCATCGCCCGTGCCGACCGCGTGGTCGTCATCGATGATGGGCGGATCGTACAGCAGGGGTCGCATGACGAACTCATCGCCGTTGCAGGGCCCTATCAGGATCTGGTGCGAGCACAGGTGGACGTTCATGTTGACGCAGTAGCGCACAGAAGGGATCCCGCATGAAAGAAGCGTCGGTAGTTCAGGTGCATCACGCGACGAAGAGGTTCGGAGCCGTCACGGCGGTGAGCGGCGTCTCTTTCGAGGCCGTCGCGGGGCGGGTCACGGGGCTCCTCGGTCCCAATGGATCGGGGAAGACGACCACCCTCCGGATACTCCTCGGTCTGCAACGTGCCGAGGTCGGGTACGCCCACATCCTGGGGCGGCCCATCGCGGATCTTGATCGCCCCGGAACGATCATCGGTGCGTCCATTGACAACGCGGGATTTGCTCCGGGGCGAACGTGCCGCAATCATCTGCGGATGATCGCCCCGTTGGTGCGGGCGGACGACAAACGGGTTGATGAGGTGCTCGAGATGGTGGGACTCGCCGAGCAGTCGCGTCGTCCCGTGCGAGGCTTCTCCCTCGGAATGCGGCAGCGGCTCGCGCTCGCGGCGGCGCTGCTGGGCTCGCCGCGCGTACTCGTTCTTGATGAGCCCGCAAACGGGCTGGACCCCATCGGGATCACCTGGTTGCGCAACACCATGACCGCCCTCGCCGCTGCTGGTACTGGGGTGCTGGTCTCGAGCCATATGCTGGCCGAGCTGGACCGGGTGGTGGAGGACGTGGTGCTGCTCCATCATGGTCGCGTCGTGTTCGCAGGAGAACGGGACGACTTGATCGTCGATCGCACGGCCGTCGCGATTGCGGAGGGGCCTCGTCGCCGCGCGATCGAGGCGCTGCTTACTCGAGTCGCCGCTGTACAGCCGTTGCCTGACGGACGCACCTGGGTGGCCGCGAGCCCTCGAGAGGTAGCGCGCGCTCTCCGAGATCATGGAATCGACCATGGTGAAGCTGTGGTGTCGCCGGCGGATCTCGAAGCAGCGTTCATGGCTCGGACGACCACCAGCATGGCGGTGGCGCAATGAGATTCGCTGCCATCCTCAGGACGGAGACTCGCAAGTTCCTCAGCCTCAAACTGTGGTGGTTGGCGGGAGGGATCGTCCCGCTCGCGGCCTTGGCTGCTACTGCCGCACTCCTGTTCGTCGTCGGACTTTCCTCCCGTTCGCCGATGAATCTCGACTCGCCCGACCATCTCCTCGCGGCTGCCAACCTCCTGGGGTCAGTGGGTTACGTGGTTCCGCTCGGCGTGGGAGTCCTCATCTACACGTCCGATGTCGCCCATCGGACTCTTGCCGTCACATTGATCGGAGAGCCGTCACGCACCCGTATCTACGCATCGAAGGTAATCGTGGCGGCTGGTTATGGCGCGGCGCTCGGCGTCCTCACCGCAGTGGGCGGTGCGGTTGGCACGTCGGCCGGACTTCGCGTGAGCGGAAGCGCATCTTCGGGGGACGTCTTCATTGATTCGCGGGTGTTTCTCATCACCGTCACGTTCTCCCTATGGGCTGTCTTGGGGGTGGGCCTCGGTTCGCTCATACGTTCGTCGCTCATCGCAATCGTCGGCGCTCTCGCGGTGACCCAGTTGCTCGAGCCGCTGGCCCGGCTCGCGCTTTCGACGCTGGGATATCAGTGGGCAGTGCAGGTGCTGCCCGGTGCCGCCAACGATGCCGCGATCGGCGGATCCCTTGTCAATCTGGCCATGGGGGGCGCCCCGGCGTCCGTATCAGCGGGCATGGCAGTGCTTGCCTGCTACGCCGTTCTCGCCGTCGCGGCCGGGGCCGTGCGATCGGCACGGTTCGAGGTGGCGTAGAGACTAGACGTTTGTCTAGATGACTGACCGAAGGTTCGATCTGCTACCAGGGGTGAGTTCGTATGGTCGAAGCATCCCGGAAGGAGACAGAATGTCCGCCAAATTCTCACGAGCGCAGCTGACCGTGGCGATATGCGCCGCTGCTGCACTCATCCTGGGGCTGGCCGTCGCTCCGATCATGGCGCCTGGTAGTATTCCGGCGACCGTGGTCCCGGTCGCGATCGCGGTGTTCTTGGGTTGGCAAGCAATGCATATGCGGAACAGACAGCAACGAGAGCAGGATCAACGCCGGCGATGATCGCTGAACCGAGCAGATGACGACGCCCGCGCCCTGACGGACGCGGGCTTCGTGATTTGTTTCGGTCAGGCTGTGTGGCCGGCGTCGGCGAGGAGCGTGCTGCCGGTCATCACGAGCGACAGATCGCTGGCGCAGAACAGCACCACGCGCGCGATGTCGTCGGGGGTGCCATGGCGTCCGATGAGCTTCGGCTGCATGATGCTCAGCGGATCCATGCCCGTGGGCAGTGCTGCTGCTGCTGCTGCGGCGAGGTTGCCCTCGGTGGGCACGAACGACGGCGCGACACCGAGCACCCGGATGCCGCGGGGTGCCAGTTCGATCGCGAGCTGCTTCGTGAGTCCGCGGGCGGCGTGCTTCGAGCCGACGTAGGCGGCCAGCCCCGGAGCGGTGCCCTCGAACCCTGCCGTGGACACGATGTTGATGATCACACCGCCGTCCACCATTCGACGCGCCGATTCGCGCGCGCCCAGGAAGACGCCGCGGGCGTTGACGGCGAAGACGTCATCCCACTGTTCGGCCGTCATGTCGGTGATCGGAATGCTGGGAAAGACGCCCGCGTTGTTGACCCAGACGTCCAGGCCTCCCCACTCCGCCATGACGTCATCGGCGCCCGCCGAGATGCTCGCGACGGATGCGACGTCCATGCCCACACCGAGCGTGGGGACGCCGTGGGCGGCGGCGATCCGATCCGCGGCCTCGCGGGCACGCGAGAGATCGAGATCGGCGACCGCCACCGCGGCGCCCGCCTCCGCCAGACGCAGAGCGATCGCGTAGCCGAGTCCCTGAGCCGCGCCCGTCACCAGAGCGCGGCGACCGCGCAGCGACAGCAGGTCGGAGAGGGGAGCATCCGAGACATCCGCGAACGGGAACGTCATGCGTCCACCTCCTCGACCACGCCGTTGCGTCGCGCCACCTCTCCCAGCCACGCGAGGCTGGGCTTCGGCGTGCGCGCGAAGGTCTCACGGTCAACGGCGATGAGGCCGAACGTGGGCTCCCAGTGGCCCCACTCGAAGTTGTCCAGCAGCGACCAGTGCAGGTAGCCGCGCACGTCGATGCCCTCCGCCATGACAGCCTGCAGCCCGCGCAGCGCCTCGTCGGTGTAGCGGATGCGCTGCGTGTCATCGGCCGTGGCGATGCCGTTCTCGGTGACCAGGACGGGAACGCCGAGCGTGGTCTCCCAGGCATGGGAGACGGCCATCGCGAGCGCGTCGGGGCGGAACGCCGTGCCCACGAGCGTGTTGTCGGGATGCGGCGCGTGCGGGACGAGACCCTTCGCGTCGACCTCCTGGCTGGAGTACGCCTGCACGCCCACGAAGTCGTCGCCGCGGCTGCCCTCCCAGTACACGTCCTCCTTGCCGTAGCGGATCTCGCGCAGCTTCTCCTCGCCGCCCGGTGCGGCCGTGAGCGCGCCCGCCGCGATCGTCCAGCCCACCTTCGCGCTGGTGCGAGCGCGGAGAATGTCGCGCGCGGCGCGGTGGATCGCCGTGAACGTGCGCCCGATCTCCGGGTCCGCGTAGGTCAGGAACTCGCTGTGCGACTGCTGCTCACCGTCACCCTCGACGGTGGGGCTCTGCCACTGGCCGCCCGCGGCCTGCTGCATCCGACGCATCGCCGTCATGATCGCGGCCTGCATGTTCGGCTCGTTCATCGTGACGACCCACTCGACGCCGTCGAGGATGGTGGTGGTCTCGGTGACGTAGCGCGAGAACAACTCGGAGGCATCGGGTGCCAGCCACCCGCCGCGCTCGGCGAACCACTGGGGCGTGGTGAAGTGCTGCAGCGTGACCACGGGGGTGACGCCTCGGGTCAGGCACGCGTCGATCACGCGTCGGTAGTGCGCCAGCTCGGCGCGCGAGAACCGACCGGGTACCGGCTCGATGCGCGACCACTCCAGGCTGAAGCGGTAGGAGGCGAGTCCCGCTTCTGCGAGCAGCGCGATGTCCTCGTCGTAGCGGTGGTAGCTGTCACAGGCGTCTCCGGAGGGTTCCATCCCGGGCATGGTGAGCTCGCGAGCCCACCAGTCGCTGTTGACGTTGTTGCCTTCGATCTGGTGGCCTGCCGTGGCGGCGCCCCAGAGGAAGCCGTCGGGGAAAGTGGTCATCTGTGTGTCCTTCATCGTTGCGGAGCAGTGGTGGGAAGTACGGTGAAGCGGTGCGTGCCCGCTCCGGCGTCATATGTCGTGCCGTCGGGCAGCAGGATCTGCGCGGTCGTCAGCGGGGGAATCGTGATGTCGAGCACGAACTCCTCGTCACCCTGCGTCCAGGAGACATCGATGCGGCCGCGTGGGCCATCGTGGTGGCCGCGGGCCCAGGTGATGTCGGGGCCGGGCGTCGGCGCGATCACGATGCGCTCCCACCCGATGGAGTCCTGCTGCTGGCGCAGCCCCAGCACGTGCGTGTGCAGGAAGCGGATCACCGCGCCCTTGCTGTAGTGATTGAGCGAGGCGTGGGCGTCGCCGTTCTCATCGATGCCGTGCCAGTCCTCCCAGATGGTGGTGGCACCCCGGTCGATCATCGTGAGCCAGGACGGCTCGCTGCGCTGGAAGAGCAGGTCGAACGCGACATCGGCCCGTCCGTGATCGGCGAGGACAGGCAGCAGGTCTCCGGTCGCGAGGAATCCGGTGCCGAGGTGATCTCCGGCCTCACGGATGAGCCGTACCAGACGGTCGAGCGCAGCTTCCCGGAGATCGTCGGGGATGAGACCGAACGTGAGAGCGCGGACGTACGCGGCCTGCGTGTCCTGGACCGTGGTCCCGTCGGGGCGAAGGTACGCCGCGCGCCACGCGGCCAGCACACGATCCGCCAGCTCGTCGTAGCGCAGCTCCTCCTCCGGCTTGCCGAGGATCGCGGCGATGCGGGCGAGCGTGCGCGCGGAGCGGTGGAAGTAGGCCGTTCCCACCTCTCCCTTGTCTGCCAGGAACCAGACCATCGGGTTGTCGGAGATCGGATTGATGCGCTTGCCGTCGGCATCGCGCTGCTGGGGCTCGGTCCACTCGCCCCAGTGGAACGTGCCGTCCCAGAGGTAGCGTTCGAACGGCTCCGGCTCGGGGGACGCCTGCGCTCGCGCGTGATGGCGGGTGGTGGCAGCCTTCTCCTCGACCCAGCTCACCCAGCGCGTCATCGCCTCCCAGTTCTCCGCGAGCACCCGCTCGTCGCCATAGCTCGCATACAGCTCCCACGGCACGGCGACGATCGCATCGCCCCATCCCGAAGAACCGGTCATCATCGCGAACTGGTCGTCCAGGTGATGCTTGATGCGCCGTCCGTCGGGGGAGAAGTTGGTGATGCGTCCGTCGTCCAACTGGTCGTCGCGCACGGACTGCAGCCACTTCCGGCTGAAACCGAGCACGTCATATAGCCGCGTGGCCGTGGGGGCGAACACCTGATAGTCACCGGTCCAGGCGAGCCGTTCGCGCGTAGGGCAGTCGGTGGGTACGTCCACGGCGTTGCCGCGGAAGCTCCAATCCGCGATCTCGTGGAGGCGGTTGAGGTCCGTGTTGCTGCTCGTGAACGAACCGGTCCGCTCCAAGTCCGTGTTCACCACCTGCATCACGGCGCTGGCCGGGTCAAACGGCGCACCGGGGCGCGTGACGCGGGCGTAGCGGAAGCCATGCACGGTGTGTCGTGGCTCGAAGACCTCACCGGCGGCGCCGGATGACACCACCTCGTCATGCTGCACGAACGTCTTAGCGGGCTCGCCCGGGCGCTCCGAGTCGAGGTGGGAGGTGGAGAGGTCGCCGTCACGGCTGAGGTACTCGCCGAAGTCGATGGCGGTGCGCGTTCCGCGTTCGCCGAGATCGGTGAGTCGCACCCAGCCCGAGGCGTTCTGGCCGAAGTCGAGCACCCAGACACCCGCGCGGGGCTCAGTCACGGCGACGGGAGCGAGGGCCTCGGTCACGCGTACCGGTGGGGCCGGCGACCAGTCGATCGCCGGTGCCTCTACACGATCCACGAGTACGGGCGACAGCTCGCCAGTCTCCGCGGTGTAGTCGACGCGTTGGCCTTCCATGAGGTCTGCGGCGATGATGCGCGATGTCCGACTCTGCCAGGATTCGTCGGTCCGGATGATCTGCGTGTCGCCGTTGGCCAGGCGCAGGTGCAACTCGGCGCGCACCCCCAGCGTGTCGCCCCACTGCGACGGGATCCGGAACGCTCCGACTTGTCCGCGGAACCAGCCGTCGGACAGCTCGATGTCGATCCGGTTCTCGCCGGTCGCGACGAGGTCCGTCACATCCACCGCCTGTGCGTAGAGGGTGCGGTCGTAGGAGGTCGATCCGGGTGCCAGCTCCGTCGTGCCGACTCGCCGGTCGTTGAGGGTGGCGGTGTAGACGCCGAGGGCTGTGGTGTACAGGCGTGCAGCGCGCACCGGACCCGCGAGCTCGAAGACAGTGGAGAGCACATGGGCGGGCCGGTGACCTGGTCGCATCGTTCCGGACTCGACGGGCGTGATCCACCGCGCGCGCCAGTCCGCATCCTGCAGTCCGGCTTCAAAGGATGCCCATGTGGACCAGGCGGCGTCCGCAGTCGCCGGGCGCACGCGCCAGCGGACCGCGTCGCCGCTGCCGAGCGGTGCCGTCGGCCATGCCAGCTGCAGTCCCGTGACCGGCACGATCTCGGGCCCTCGATCTGCGATGACGAGCTCGACCTCGAAGGTGTCGGTTGCGACGTCGCCCGGGCGCCACGACAGCCGTGGCGTCGCAGTCGTGACGGGGAAGCCGTCGCCGCCGGCATCGGTGCGGAGGTCGTAGGGTGCGGAGGTCATCGGACAGCCTTCACCTTCAGGAAAACGATCAGACCGCCGACCAGCGCGAAGGCTGCGCCGATCAGGTACAGCAGGGTGTAGTTCTTCACATCCGTGACGGCTCCGATCGTGATGATGACGGAGGCGAGCAGCGGGGCGACCGCGCTGGGGATCTTCTGAGCGAAGGCGACGATGGCCATGTAGCGCCCGGTTTCGCTGCGGTCCGGGATGATCGCGAAGATGATCGCCTGGTCCACGGTGGCGAACACCGCGATCGCCAGCTGCATCAGCACCGCGCCCATGATGAGCTGCGGCAGCGACCAGGCCGTCGCCTCGGCGAGAGCACCGCCGACGAACAGCACGGCGGCGATCACCACGAACAGGCGCCGACGCTTGAGCTTGTCGGAGAGGAATCCGCCGAGCAGCGCGCCACCAGCAGCGGCCACGACGCCGAGCATCCCGATCGTGGCGACGACGCCAGCCACCTCTTTGACGGGCAGATCCAGACGCTGGGCGTAGAAGAATGTGCCGAAGGTGGTGTTGAAGTACAGGCCGATGAAGAAGATGAAGCGGCCCAGCCAGTTCCAGGCGAAGTCGGGGTACTTGCGGACGTTGAAGCCGTAGCCGGCGAACACGGCGCGTGCCGTGACCCGCTCGCCCTGCGGCAGCTCGCGGGAGCTGCCTTCCGGCTTGATGAGCGGGAAGAGGGCGAGCAGCACTGCGCCGATGATGCCGGGCACCACGAAGACGAGCATCGTGCTGGAGGACACGGCATAGGCCACGCCGATTCCCAGCACGGGGGCGATCTGCGTCATCAGGCCGGTGAGCGCGGACACCTTGCCACGCTGTTGCTCCGGCAGCTTGTCCGCCTGGATGTTCTGGATTGCGGCGCCGGAGATCGACCAGCCCGACATGCCCAGCACCCAGCCGGCACCGACGATCAAGAGGGAGGGGGCGAGGCCCATGATCACGAGGCCGACGAGACCGATGGCGGTGCCGAGGAAGATGAAGGGCGTCCGTCGGCCCCAGCGTGAGCGCACACGGTCGCTCCACATGCCCACCAGCGGGCTGATCACCAGGAAGATGGCCTGGGCCGTACCCGTGATGTATCCCAGGACCTCTTCGTGCCCCGGCGCGAGTTCGCTGATGCGGACGGCGATGCCGTAGGACAGCGGCACCATCATCGCCATGGAGGCGCCGAAGCTGGCCAGCATGAGCCAGAAGATGTACGAGCCGCTGACGCGCGCCTCGGGTTCGGCTTTCGGGTTTTCCGGGGCGCTGTTCGCGGTCTGCACCGGGGCGGCGGGCTGGGCCGGTGGCTGTTCGATGCTCACCATGACTCCTTTATCGGGTGGTAGGTCGGCCGAGAGGCGACGGGGCGCCCGCGTCAACGCGGATGCAAACCGTAACCATCGTGGTCACTTTTCCAAACTGTAACCAAAGCGGTTAGAGTTGGCAAGGTCCAACGCGAACGACAGGGGAGGGCGATGAGCGAGCAGGCAACCACCACGAAGCGACGAGGACCCTATGCGGGAACGGCGGCGCGGCGGGCTGAGATCGTGCGCGCCGCGCTCGCGGGCTTCGCCGAGCACGGGTATGAGCGCGCCTCGCTGCGGGACATCGCCGCGCGTGCGGGGGTGACACACGCGGCGCTGCTGCGTCATTTCGCGACCAAGGAGGATCTCCTGCTCGCCGCGCTCGCCCAGCGCGACGCCGACGACGAAGAGCTCGCGCACCGCATCATGCTCTCGAAGGTCTCGGCCGAGCGCGTCCTCTCCAGCGTTCTCGCCGACGAGTTCGCGCATCCCGATCACCAGCGCAACTGGCTGGCGATCACCATCGCCGCCACCAATCCCGATCATCCCGCCCATGAGTTCTTCATGGCCCGCCGCGTGCGGATGCGCAAGTACCTCAACGGCGGACGGCTGGCGCTCGGTGATGACGATGAAGAGCTGTCGGCAGACGACAAAGTCACGATGGTGCTGGCCATGATCGACGGTCTGCGCATCCAGGCGCTGCTGGATCCGGGCCGACCCGTGCTGGCGCTGTTGGAGCGGTTCGTTCGACTGCTGTCCACGGCGCAGGACTGAGTGAGCATGCGGCCGCTGCGGGCTGTCCAGCAGATTCAGATCGGCTCGATCGCGTCCACCCACGAGCGCGCCCGTGCGGTGCTGGAGCAGCTGGCGGCGTGGGGGTATGAGGCCATCGAGCTGAACGGCTTCATGACCCGGCCCAGCTCGCTCCTGGTGCGTGCGCTCACCCGGGCCGCCGGGATGCCGGTCGGGCGGGCCGGGCACGTCGACTGGGCCACTCTCGTTCCTGCTGCGGGGCTGCGCGTGGTGGCGCTGCACGAAGACCTCGGCACCATCGAGCGCGATGCGGATGCGGTGGCCAGGCACGCGGATCGTCTCGACACGGATACGGTCGTCATCACCGGCATGTACCGCTTCGACTACAGCGACCCCGCTGCGCTGGACACGCTGGTTCGCCGCCTCAACGCTGCCGGTGTTGCGCTGGGAGAACGCGGCCTGCGGCTGCTCTACCACAACCACAGTGTCGAGTTCCGACGCCTCCCCTCCGGTCGCTCGGCCTTCGACCTGATCGTCGAGGGCACCGATCCGCGCGCCGTCGGTTTCGAGCTCGACTGCTTCTGGGCGGCAACCGCCGGCGCCGATCCGCTGGCGCTGATGCGCCGGCTGGATACGCGCGTGGAGCTGTGCCACCTGACGGATCGGGGAAGCAGGCGTACGGGCTCCGCGCTCACCCCCATCGATCGAATCGACAGCGTGGAACTCGGGCTCGGCAACCTCGACATCCCCGCTCTGGTGGCGCAGGCTGCGTCTGTGAACGCGCGCGCGGTGATCGTGGAGACGCACAAGAACTGGATCGACGGATCGCCGCTGCGCAGTGCCGAGGTGAGCGCCGCAGTGTTGAACCGTCTTCTCGTCTGAAGCGGCGAGCATCGTCACGAGCCGGGCAGGGGAGTCGCTGATCGCACGAGGAGTCGGTAGCGAACGACCCGTAGATCGTTGCTCTGGAAGGCGAAGTAGCGCTCGTCGCCGTTGAGGGTGCGCCGCGGCACCCATCCCTCGGGGCCGTAGGTGCCCTCCTGCAGGTGATCGACCTCGACGACGGCATCGGCACGCGCGAAGGAGACTGACGCATGTCGGGCGACGACCGTGAACTCCTCCGGTCCGGTCTGCAGGATCAGTCCGTAGCCGGCCAGAGTCTCTGCCGCAGCACCTGTGCCTGCTCCGAACAGCCCGAACGTGTCGTGAGCGCCCCGGATGGTGACGTCGAAGTCGCCGATTCGTGCGTGCTGCTGCTCTCCCGTTACGACGCTGAAGCCATGGATACGATCGCGCTCCTGCGCGTCCAGGATGAGGGGGGTCAGGGGAGTGAGGGTTCGATAGCACCGGAACACCTCATGATCCGTCGGCAGGTCCTCGATACCGAACGGGCTGAAGCCCAGTGCGTGATAGTTCCCCACTGCGAGGAGCGCGTTCGCTGCGGACGGGATGGCCTCCGGTATGAAGATCGGGTTGTCGGCGCGCGCATATGCGTCGAGGGTTCCCGTGAAGTCAGTCACATAGATGTCGGGTGCGAGCAGTGACAGCGAGGGCGCCCCGATCTGCCAGATGTCGATCATGCGAGAGACCGGACCGCCGCTCGGATACTGACCGGGGAGGTCGGCACCCGGCTGCGGCCCGAGCCAGGCATTGGCGTAGTGAGGAAGGGGATGAGCGGCGATGCCCGCGCGAGCGACTCGTTCGACATAGGTGCTGAACGCCCACGCCATGAAGATCTCCTCCGCCAGCCGATCCTCTCCGAAGACCTCCGCCCAGGTGCCCGCAGCGAGAGATCCCTGACGAGACCACAGGTCGCGAACCCAGGGATCGAGGCTCGCGGATCGTTCCGCGAGCTGATCGAGGAGTCGTGGCGGCACGGGGCCGCGCCAGGCTGCGTCTGCAAGAGGTGAGCGGTCGCGGCTGTCGCCGAGAAGCCCCACCTCGTTCTCGACCTGCACCATGATGACGGTGTGCTCGGTGTCGGTCTCGGCCAGATGGCGCATGAGTGCACCGAAGGCACGCGCGTCCGCGTCGGCGAGGGCGTCGCTGAAGACGCTGAGGATGGGGCCATCCACCGCGAAGCGACCGGAGACGGCGCGCAGTGGATCGCGTTCAGCGCGGGGGAAGCGGGTCTCGTCGCGCCGCACCCAGCTGGGGGCATATGCCGAATCTGCGTTCTTATAGGCGCCGAACCAGAGCAGTACGATCCGTATTCCGCGTGCGCGGGCCTGACGCACTTGGTCGTCCACGGTGGTGAAGTCGAACTCGCCTTCCTCGGGCTCGATCAGCTGCCAGGTCGCCACGCTCACCACCGTGCCCACCCCCGCCGTCTCGAGCCGATCCCAGACGGGCTGCATGTAGGCGGGGCTGGAGGCGCTCGAGTTGTGCAGCTCGCCGCCGAGCATCAGGTAGGGACGGTCGTCCACGATGAGCTGCGCCGCCGCACCTCGGCGTTCGATCCGCGGGAGAGCGGAGGGCCCTCGGGTGGAGGTGGGCGTCGTTGCTCCGGACATGTTCTGCTCCTCGGTGAACAGATGGCAATCGGATGCCATACTTTGACTCTTAGGAAGAGTATCGCTCATTGTGCGGAAGATTGGCAAGCGATTGCCTAACCCGGTAGATCCGCGTCCCATGAGACCGACAGCACCAACGGAAAGGTTCCTTCGATGACGAAGCCCGCGCGCTACTACAGCAACCCCCTCGACCTCGCCTATCGCTATCAGGACGTCCGATTCACGGGAGTCGTCCGCGGAGTGACGATTGGCCAGCCTCGCCGCAGCGTGCACCGCGAGGCCGCCGATCCCTCCATCGTGCGGTTCCGTGGGCGCTACTTCCTGTTCGCCTCGATGTCGGCGGGGTTTTGGCATTCGACCGACCTGGCGGACTGGCACTTCGTGGCCACCGATCGGCTTCCGGCATTCGACTACGCCCCCGACGTGCGGGAAGTCAACGGCGCGCTGATCATCTCGGCGTCGCGCAAGACGGATTCCCCGTTCTTCCGAAGCGAGGATCCGCTTGCGGATGACTTCACAGAGATCTCTCCTGGCACCTTTCCGTTCTGGGATCCCCACGTCTTTCAGGATGACGATGGCCGGGTGTATCTGTACTGGGGATGCGACAATCAGACGCCGATCCGCGGGGTCGAGATCGATCCGACGTCCTGGCGGCCGCGTGGCGAGCCGGTCGAGCTCATCTCGTCCGATCGCAGCCGACGGGGCTGGGAGAACGTCGGCGAGAATCACCGTCGCGCTGAGCCGCGCACTCCCGAGGAGCGCCTTGTCGCCCAGTTCTCGAGCGACGATCCGTACATCGAGGGCGCCTGGATGACGAAGCACGCAGGCGTCTACGTGCTGCAGTACGCGGCACCGGCGACCGAGGCGAACACATACGCAGACGGATACCTCACCGCAACGTCTCCGCTCGGGCCCTTCGAGTACTCGCCCCACAGCCCGTTCTCCGCCAAGCCCGGCGGATTCATCACGGGCGCAGGTCACGGCAGCACCTTCACTGATGAGCACGGCAACTGGTGGCATGCGGCAACGATGCGAATCTCTGTCAACGACGTCTATGAGCGTCGGATCGGTCTGTTCCCTGCCGGCTTCGATGCCGACGGCGGGCTGTTCTGCAATCAGGCGTTCGGCGACTGGCCCACACTCATCCCCACCGGACCTGCCGATCCGTGGACGCCCCCGCCATGGATGCTGCTCTCGCACGGCGCGGCGGTGTCCGCATCGAGCTCGGCTGCCGATCACGGGCCCGAGCTTGCCGTGAACGAGGATGTCCGCACCTGGTGGGTCGCGGGATCCCGGGACCCCGGGGAGAGTCTCACGATCGATCTCGGGGCCGTGATGTCGGTCTCGGCCGTGCAGGTGAATCTCGCCGACGAGGGGTTGGCCGAGCTGGTGGACCCAGCGCCGGGCGGGGCGGATTTCGGCTACTCGTGGCGTGCGATGTACGGCGCGGGTCGGCCGACGCAGTTCCAGGTGGAATCGTCAGCGGACGAGAAGAGCTGGCAGACGGTGCTCGAGGTGGATCAAGATCGACCCCATGCGCTGGCAGTGCTGGACTCTCCGCGCGATGCGCGCTACGTGCGTGTGACGGCGGGTCGCCTCCCGTTCGAGGCCCCGTTCGCCGTTTCTGGCCTGCGCGTGTTCGGCCGAGCGGACATCCCGCTGCCCGAGGCCGCCGTGGTGTCGGCGTCGCGCACCGGAGAGCTCACGGCGCTGATCGGGTGGCAGCCGGCCCGCGGAGCGGGAGGCTATGTGGTCCGGTATGGCTCAGCGGCGGACAAGCTCTATCACAGCTGGCAGGTGCTCGATGGGACCGAGCTCGACCTGCGCGCGCTCAACGCGGGCGTCGAGTACTGGGTGCGCGTGGATTCGTACAACGGGGCCGGGATTTCGGAGGGGAAGGTCATGCCCATCAGCCGGCCGGCGCGGATGTCGACACAAGAGGACGAAACGCCGCAAGCGACCGCGCCAGATCAGCCGCTCTCATAACGGTCGTGTCACATCGTGGCAATCGGTTGTCATGAGAGATCCGTTCGTGCTTTACTGACCGCGAGGCACCACGCTTGATCCTCCCGAGTCTTCTTGACAAGCGATTGCCGACGCTGTTTCATTCAAAGGAGTTTGAACACATGTCCACATTCACTGCGACCCGCGGCGCACGCCGAACGCTGCTGTCCGCGCTCGCTCTGGTGGCCGCCCTCACCGTGACGGGCTGCTCCAGCGCTGCGACACCGGAGGCCGGCACGAGCCCGTCGGGATCGGCTGCGGCACCTGCTGCGGAGAAGGACCTGTCCATCGCCGCGGTGTCGGCACCGAACTCGCTGGATCCCGCCCAGTTGGTTGACGGACAGCAGATGTTCGTCTGGTCCTCCATCCTCGACACGCTGCTGCGCAAGGATCCCGACACGGGAAAGATCCTCCCGGGCGCGGCCGAGTCGTGGGCGTACAACGAGGACGGCACCGAGCTGACCCTCACGCTGCGTGACGGAATGACCTTCAGCACCGGCGACCCCGTCACCGCGGACGCCGTCGCGAAGACCATCCTGCGATCGAAGGCCGCCCCGGGCAACGTGCAGAGCCGTCTGTCCGCGGTGTCGGATGTCACCGCGCCCGATGAGTCCACGGTCGTCGTGACCTTCAGCACCTTCGACCCGCAGTTCCTGGACAACCTGTCCTCGGGTGTGGGAGCCATCGGCGATCCGGCCACCATGGATACCCCGCGCACGGCCACCGATCCGGTTGGATCTGGGCCGTTCACGCTCGACGTCGCCAAGACGGTGCCGGGAAGCAGCTACGTCCTCACCAAGCGCGATGACTACTGGGATGCTGCGAACGTCCCGTTCCGCACCCTCACTGTCAAGGTCATTCAGGACCCGACGGCGAGTTTCAACGGGCTGCAGTCCGGCGAGCTCAACGCCGCCACCGTGCAGTCGCAGATGGTCGGCCAGTTGAACGCCGATCAGTGGCACATCGCCACCAACGAAGCCACGGCGATCGGCTATCTCAACATCCTCGACCGCGCGGGCGAGAAGTGGCCGGCCCTGGGAAACAAGGACGTCCGACAGGCGATCAACATGGCGATCGATCGCGAAGGCATCCTGAAGGGTCTGTACAGCGGGGTGGGCAAGGTCACCGAGCAGGTGGTGAGCCCCTACGGCGCGATCTACGACGAGTCGTTGAACAAGACCTACTCGTACGACATCGAGAAGGCCAAGAAGCTCGTTGCTGACGCCGGCTTCGCGGGCGAGAGCTTCCAGATCCCGAGCACGTTCCTCACCACCACGATCGAGCCCGTCCTGACCCAGGCGTTCTCGGACATCGGTCTGACCCTCGAATGGGTCACGGTTCCGCCGCAGCAGGCACAGGGGGCGGCGCGTTCGGGAGACTACGGCCTGTACTACCAGATCGTCGGCTTCAACTCAGACACGGCCGACCTCGCCACCATCTTCGGCAAGGAAGGCACCGCCAATCCGCGTGGCTTCACCGACGCGAAGCTGGACGAGTTCTTCGGCGTGATCGACTCCACGGTCGATTTCGACAAGGCGCTTGCCACCTACAAGGAGCTGAACGAGTACGTCGTAGACCAGGCGTTCGTCGTGCCGATCAACTACATCGGCTCCACGTGGGCCAGCGGAGACGGCATCAGCTACATCGGCAAGGCGAACACGCTGTCCACCTACCGTCTGTTCACCGTCACCGACTGACCCGATCCGGGGGCGCGCGCCCGTGCGCCCCCGGATCACAGGAGCCCCCATGCTCGGATACATCGCGAGACGACTGGGAGCGGGAATCGTCCTCGCCCTTCTGGTCACCTTCATCACGTTCGCCCTGCTGAGCACGTCGTTTCACGACGTGGCCCTCACCATCCTCGGTCCCGCCGCCACCCCGGACGTCACGGCCGACCTCATCGCCTCCCGCGGTTGGGACAGGCCGCTGCTCGTGCAGTACGGCGACTGGCTCATCCATGCCCTGCAGGGCGATTTCGGGGAGTCGGTGTACACCTCGTTGCCGGTTGCCGCCAGCGTGCTGCAGCGACTCGTCGTGACGCTGTCGATCATCGTGCCCGCGCTGCTGCTCACGGTGGTCATCTCCACTTTCCTCGGAGTGTGGTCCGCATCGCGCGGCGGCATCGTGGATCGCATCGCCCAGGGGATCTCGTTGATCGGCTACGTCGTGCCCGGGCTGCTGTTGGCCATCGGCCTGGTGGTTGTGCTGGCCGTTCAACTCAAGTGGCTTCCGGCAACCGGCTACACCCCGTTCACCGAGGACCCCGCGGCCTGGGCTCGCAGCATCACGATTCCGGTGATCGTGCTCACCATCGGCGGTGTCGCAAACCTTGCCGCACAGGTGCGCGGCCGCATGATCGACGAGCTGCGCCGCGACTACGTGCGCACCCTCCGCACCCGCGGCGTCTCCACAGGGGCCATCGTCATCCGACACGCGCTGCGCAACGCGGGAGGTCCCGCACTCACCGTGCTGTCGCTGGAGTTCATCCAGATGTTGGGGGGCGCTCTCATCATCGAGAACGTGTTCGCTCTGCCCGGCTACGGGAGCTTCGCGTTCAACGCATCCCTTCAGGGGGACATCCCCGTGATCATGGGCATCGCCGCATTCGGCGTGCTGCTGGTCACCGTCGTCAACCTCCTCACCGACCTGGCGAACGGTTGGCTGAACCCGAAAGCGAGAGTCCATTGAGCGACGAACGCCCCACCCCCGCCCACACCGAGACCGTGACCGCCCCGAGCACCGAACTGCTGGTCACCCTGGCAGCTCGCGCGACCGCTCGCACCTCCACCTGGCGTCGCATCCTGCGGGACCCGCAGGCCATCGGCACCCTCGCGCTGCTGGCGATCATCTTCGGTCTGGGCCTGCTCACCCCGCTGCTGACCAGCCACGGCCCCAACGACGCCACCCTGTCCATGGTGAATGCACCGTTCGGCACTGCCGGGTATCCGCTCGGCGCCGATGAAACCGGCCGCGACATCTGGACGCGCATGCTGCACTCGATCAACACCGCGGCAGTGTCGGCGATCATCGGCGCCGGCGTCGCGCTCGTGGTGGGGATCACCGCGGGGCTCATCGGCGGCTATTTCGGCACGGTCACCCGCGCCACCACGGAGTGGCTGTTCAACCTGATCATGACCTTCCCGGGCATCCTCCTGCTCATCATCCTGATGCCGGTGACCGGAGGCGACTACCGCTTCACGATGCTGATCTTCGGCGTGCTGCTGTCACCGGGCATCTACCGCATCGTCCGCAACCTCGTCCTCGGGGTGAAGAACGAACTGTATGTCGATGCGGCACGGGTGTCGGGCCTCGGCAACCTCCGCATCCTCGCCCGCCATGTGCTCTTCGTGATCCGCGGACCGATCATCATCGCGGGCGCGTTCCTCGCCGGATCGGCGATCGCCGTGCAGTCGGGGCTGGCGTTCCTCGGTGTCGGATCCACCCAGATCCCGAGCTTCGGCGCCATGATCTCCTCGGGGTTCCGCAACCTCTACATCGCGCCCACCCAGTTCCTGTGGCCGAGCCTCATGCTCGGAGTGATCACCGCCTCGCTGGTTTTGCTGGGCAACGCCCTGCGAGACATTCTCGAGGGCTCGCAGCCCAAGCCCGCGAAGGTGGGCAACGGGCAGCGCGCGCTTCAGGCCGCTGATGCTGCGGCGGTTGACGGCGACGCACTGCTGCAGATCACCGACCTGGCCATCGCCTACCCCCGACCCACCGGGGGCCTGATCGACGTCGTGCGCGGTGTGAATCTCACGATCCGTGCGGGTGAGGTGGTGGGGCTCGTGGGCGAGTCCGGATCGGGCAAGTCCCAGACCGCGTTCGCCTCCCTGGGCGTGCTGCCCAACGAGGCGGTCATCTCCCGAGGCTCGATCCGCTTCGACGGGCGTGAACTCGTCGGGCTGACTGACGCCCAGATGCGTCCGCTGCGTGGCAAGGAGATCGCCTACATCCCGCAGGAGCCGATGTCGAATCTCGATCCGTCATATCGGGTCGGCGCACAGCTCGTCGAGGGCGTGCGCTCGGCGCTGTCGCTGAATCGCAACGAAGCGCGCGCCCGCGTGCTGGCGCTGCTCTCCCGCGTGGGCATCGCCGACCCGCAGCGCACGTTCGACTCCTATCCGCACCAGATCTCCGGCGGCATGGCCCAGCGCGTTCTCATCGCCGGCGCGGTAGCGAGCCGGCCGAAGCTGCTGATCGCGGATGAGCCGACCACCGCGCTGGATGTCACCGTTCAGGCCGAGATCCTCGACCTCCTCCGCGACCTGCAGCGCGAGTTGAACATGGCGGTGCTGCTGGTGACCCACAACTTCGGGGTGGTGGCCGACCTGTGCGATCGGATCGCCGTGATGCAGCACGGCGCGATCGTGGAAGCCGGCTCGACCGCTCAGGTGTTCGCCGATCCACAGCACGAATACACCCGCATGCTGCTCGACTCGATTCTGGACGAGAGCACGCTGCGAACGGACCCACCCGTGGCGCACGGGGCAGGCGGGAGCGAACGATGAGCCTTCTCGACGTCACGGACCTCCGGGTCTCCTTTCCCGGGCGAGGCTGGCGCGCGCGACCGGTCGAAGTGCTGCACGGCGTCTCCTTGAGCGTGGCCCCGGGCGAGACGCTCGGGCTGGTGGGCGAATCCGGATCCGGAAAGACCACCATCGGTCGTGCTGTGCTCGGACTCGTGCCGACCTCCGGTGGCGACATCCGCTTCTCCGGCAGCTCTCTGATCGGCGCATCGCCACGGGAGCGCCGCCGCCTGGCGCGAGATATCCAGGTGGTCTTCCAAGATCCGTACACATCGTTGAACCCGTCGATGACCGTCGGCGACATCCTCGCCGAGCCGCTCGTCATCCAGGGCGCGACCGCGAAGGATGCGCGCTCCCGGGTGCGAACGCTGCTGGATCAGGTGGGCCTTCCCGCGGACGCCAGCGAACGGCTGCCGCGCGAGTTCTCCGGGGGTCAACGCCAGCGAGTCGCGATCGCGCGCGCCCTGGCTCCGCGGCCGCGCCTCATCGTGTGCGATGAGCCGGTGTCGGCGCTGGATCTGTCGACGCAGGCGCGGGTTTTGGACCTGTTCGTCGAGATCCAGCGCGCGACGGGGGTGGCGTACCTGTTCGTCTCGCACGATCTGTCGGTGGTGCGTCACATCAGCCACCGCGTCGCGGTGTTGTATCGCGGGGATCTCGTGGAAACGGGGCCGGCGGATCACGTCACCTCCGCACCCGATCACCCCTACACGCAGCGCCTCCTGCTGGCGGCACCAGTGGCCGACCCGGTCAAGCAGCGCTCTCGCCGAGAGCAACGCCGACAGGTGCTGGAGGCGTCATGAGCATGAATCCGATCATCCCGGGCTATCACCCGGATCCGTCGCTGTGTCGCGTCGGGGAGGACTACTTCCTGGTCAACTCAAGTTTCGAGTATGCACCAGGGGTGCCTCTGCATCACTCCCGTGACCTCGTCACCTGGACGCAGATCGGCAACGTCTTGGATCGTCCGACGGACCTCACGGTGCGGATGGGGATCGAGGGAGCAAGCGGCGGGATCTACGCGCCGACGCTGCGCCACCACGACGGAGTGTTCTGGATGATCACCACGAACATCCATGAGGTCGCGCGCGGACATCTGCTGATGCACGCCACCGATCCGCGCGGTCCCTGGAGCGAGCCGGTGCACATCGCCGGGCTGATCGGGATCGACCCGGACATCGCCTGGGATGACGACGGCACCTGCCTCGTGACGTGGAGCGACGTCATGAGCGGTGGCATCTCACAGGCCGCGGTCGATCCGTGGACGGGGGCCGTGCTCTCCGATCCGCGCCGGCTCTGGAACGGGACAGGCGGAGCGCACGCCGAAGGGCCCCATCTCATCCGCCGAGGCGAGTGGTGGTACCTGCTGGTGGCGGAGGGCGGCACCGGGCCCGGGCACATGGTCACCATCGCCCGCTCCGCGAGTGCTCACGGCCCTTTCGAGCCGGCACCATCCAATCCGATCCTCACCCACCGCAGTACCGGCGATGCTGTGCAGTCGACGGGCCACGCGGATCTGGTGGAGCTCGCGGATGGGTCCTGGGCACTCGTGTTTCTCGGCACGCGACCGCGCGGCACCTTTCCACGCTGGCACACGAACGGCCGCGAGACATTCCTCGCGGGCGTCGACTGGGTGAACGACTGGCCGATCGTGGTGGAGGACAGATTCCTCGCTCCGGCACGGACGTCCGGATTCACGGACGAGTTCCGTGAGCCGCACCTGCATCCGCGGTGGATCTCTCCCGGCATCTCGCCCACGGCGTTCGCGACGACGGGCAACGATGGGCTCACGCTCGCACGCGGACGAGACATCGAGTCCGCTGCAGCCGCGAGACTTCTGGCGGTGCGCGCCGAGGATGAACTCTGGCGCGCGACGGTGGAGGCTGACGGGGATCTCGCGCTGTCCGTGCGGATCGACGACGCCCATCAGATCAGCGTGGAGCGTGGCGGGGGTGAGGTTCGCGTGCGCGTGGTGATCGGCCCGCTGGATCAGATCGTCGTACGTCAGCCGACGACCGCCGCGGTCACACTCGTCGTCGAGGCCACGGAGTACCTGGCCGACCGGGGTGCTCGCCGCGGTCCCGACCTCATTCGAGCGGGCTATCTCGAAGGCGAGCGGATGGTCGAGCTGGCCACCCTGGATGGTCGATACCTCAGTACCGAGGTGGCCGGCGGGTTCACCGGGCGCGTCATCGGCCTCGAAGCGCTCGCCGATGACGTCCGCATCCGTCGATTCGACTACCTCCCCGCATAGCTATCGACAGTCGTGCTCGGCCTGTCGATCTGAATCAATCACCGCACGTAAGCGCAAGGAACCCATTGATGTTGAAGCCCATCGCCACCCCCACCCGCGACCTCGTCAACCTGGACGGGGTGTGGAGGTTCGCCATCGACTCCCGACTCGGCGCGGAGCCGTGGCGTGATCGCCTGGAAACTCCGCTGGAGGCTGCCGTCCCGGCCAGCTATAACGACCTGTTCACCGACCCCGCGATTCGTGGTCACGTGGGCTGGGTGTATTACCAGCGCGGCGTGCAGGTGCCTCGTGGCTGGGATGGCGAGCGTATTCTCCTCCGCTTCGATGCGGCAACGCACGCGGCCCGCGTCTACGTGGACGATGAGCTCGTCGGTGAGCACGTCGGGGGCTACACGCCCTTCGATATCGACATCACCGACACCGTATCGGCGGGTGCTGCCTTCCGGCTCACGGTCGCGGTGAGCCCCGACCTGACCAATACGACAATCCCTCCCGGGAAGATCGAGGTGGGGATGACGGGCGGGCGCACCCAGACGTACTTCCACGACTTCTACAACTACGCCGGGCTTGCTCGTTCGGTGTGGCTGTACTCGTTGCCGCAGCGTCATATCGATGACGTGACGGTGGTCACCGGGTTCGATGCCGACACCGGCTGGGTCGATTACCGGGTCGAGACGGTGGGCGAGGCCGACGTGAGCGTGCGTCTGGCGGACGAGGACGGTCGCATCGTCGCGGAGGCGGACGGATCGGTGGGACGGCTCGTCATCACGGACGTCACTCTCTGGCGCCCGGGTGCCGCATACCTGTACACCCTCACCGTCGACGCGGTGGAGGATGACCGGGTCTGGGACTCCTACTCCCTCGCGGTCGGCGTGCGCACGGTCGAGGTGCGCGGTGCGGAGTTCCTCATCAACGGGGAGCCGTTCTACTTCACCGGCTTCGGCAAGCATGAGGACACCGCTGTGCGTGGCAAGGGGCATGACGATGCCTATATGGTGCATGACTTCCAGCTCATGGAGTGGACCGGTGCCAATTCCTTCCGCACGTCCCACTACCCGTACGCCGAAGACGTCCTCGACTTCGCGGATCGTCATGGTGTCGTGGTCATCGACGAAACAGCGGCGGTCGGGCTCAACATGGGGGTGGTCGGCGGGCTGTCAGGCACACCGCCGTTCCCCACGTTCTCCGAGCAGTACGCCGGTGCCGAGACGCAGGCGGCACACGCCCAGCACCTGCGCGAGCTCGTCGGTCGCGACAAGAATCACCCGTCCGTCGTGATGTGGTGCATCGCGAACGAGCCGGCCTCCAACGAGGAAGGTGCTCGTGAGTACTTCGAGCCGCTGGTGAACCTCGTTCGTGAGCTTGACCCCACCCGCCCGCTGACCTACTCCATGGTGATGTTCGCCACCTTCCAGAACGATCGGATGATCGACCTGTTCGATGTCGTGAGCCTGAACCGCTACTACGGCTGGTACATCAACGCGGGTGACCTCGCCACCGCTGAGCTGTATCTGCAGGGCGACATCCAGGGGTGGATCGATCGCACCGGCAAGCCGATCATGATGCTCGAGTACGGCGCAGACACGATGCCCGGGTTGCACTCGGTGTGGGATCAGGTCTGGACCGAGGAGTACCAGACCGATCTGCTGGCGATGTATCACCGCGTGTTCGACCGGTTCCCGCAGTTCGCCGGGGAGCAGATCTGGAACTTCTCCGACTTTGCCACCACCAATGGCCTGCACCGCGTCGGGGGCAACCGCAAGGGGGTCTTCAGCCGTGATCGTCGGCCGAAATCGGCGGCGTTCGCTCTGCGCCGGAGATGGCTGGGACTGGAGGGCCGCAAGCCCTCCCAGGATTCCTGACCGGGGGAAGGAACGTGACGGATGAGCACACCGATCCGGGCGACGCCATACCCGCTGAGATCGCCGGACGCATTCGGCGACGAGGTGGCACCGCCACGATCTACGACATCGCGGATCTGGCGGGAGTGAATCCGTCGACGGTCTCGCGCGCGCTGGGAAAGCCCGGGCGCGTGAGCCAGCCCACCGAGGCGCGGATCCGGGCGGCTGCCGATCAACTCGACTTCCACGTCAACCCCATGGCCCGCGCTCTCCCCACTGGTCGCAGCCACACGTTGGGGTTGATGGTGGCAGACATCACCAATCCCGTGATCTTCGACATCGTGCGTGGTGCAGAGCAGGCGGCCACCGCGGAAGGCTACATCCTGGTCATCGCGGAATCGCAGGAGTCCGGGGCGACGGAGGACGAGGCGGCAACGCGGCTGCTGCTCAGCGTGGACGGGCTCATCCTCGCCACCACTCGACTGCCCGATGAGCGAATCGCGGCGTTGGCCCGGCGCAAGCCGGTGGTGTTGATCAACCGGCTCGTCGCAGGCGTCGGCGGCGTGCTGCCCGATGTCGAGTCCGGCGTGCACGAGCTGATCACCCACCTCGCCGATCAGGGGCATCGCTCGCTGGCCTACCTGTCCGGTCCGACCACGTCCTGGATCAGCAAGCGCAGGTGGCGGGCCATGGCGGCGCTGGCCGAGGCGCGGGGTATCGCACTCGTGGAGATCGGTCCGCTGGCTCCCACCATCGACGGAGGACGCGATGCACTGCACCGGGTGCGCGTCTCCCGGGCAACCGCGGTGATCGCCTTCAACGATCTGATGGCCATCGGGTTGATCCAGGCGGCCACCGCGGCAGGACTGGCGATACCGGACGAGCTGAGCATCGCCGGTTTCGATGACATCTTCGGCAGCGAGCTCATCGTCCCCGCGCTCACGACCGTGCGCGCCCAGTTGGAGCTCGCGGGACAGCGTGCCGTGAACCGGCTGCTGCAGGCGCTGGCGAACACGCACGACGACAGTGATCATCACCCCCTCGCAACGACCCTCGTTGTGCGGGGGAGCACCGGTCCTGCACCGGCATGAGGCAACGAGAACAGGAAGCACGGATGCGCTGGGGAATCATCGGGACCGGAGACATCTCGGATCGTGTCGCGGCGGATCTGATCGCGACCGGAGGTGAGATCCGGGCGGTGTGGGGCCGCACCCTGCCCCGCGCCGACGCCTTCGCCTCGCGCCACGACATCGCGGTCGCCACGACATCACGTGAGAGCTTGTTCGAGCGAGCCGATGTGGACATCGTCTATGTGGCAACGCCCGCGCATACGCATGCGGAGATCGTTCGTGAGGCACTGGACGCGGGCAAGCACGTGCTGGTGGAGAAGCCGATCGCGACGTCAGCATCGGATGCGCACGAGCTCTTCGCGCGAGCGCATGCCGCCGGACGCTTCCTCATGGAGGCGATGTGGATGCGCTTCAACCCGCTGTATGTCGAGATGATCGATCGCGTCGCATCCGGCGAGCTGGGCGGCATCAGCAGCGTCCGCGCGAGCTTCGGCACGCCGTTTCACCCGCGCCCGGGCAAAACGCGTCCCCAGGACGGGGGGAGCATCCTGCGTGACCGGGGGATCTACCCGGTCACGCTCGCGCACTGGTTCCTCGGTGCTCCGAGTGACGTGCATGCACACGCGGCCATCGTGGATGGGGTGGATGTGGACGGTCGCGCGGAGTTCGACTACGGCGAGGCCTTCGCCCACCTCGCGTGGTCGGGCACCCGCTTCCTGGACCTGTCCGCCGCGGTGAGTGGCGAGCGCGGCTGGATCACCCTGGAGCCGATGTTCTGGGCAGGCACGCGTGCGCGGGTGCACGCGGGCAGCGCGGAGCGCATCTTCGCGGATCCTGAGCTTGTGCAACACCGTCGAGAGGGCAACGGCTATGGGCCGATGCTTCGAGCGGTGACGACGGCGGTGCAGGACGGCGCGCTCGAACACCCCTGGCACAACGCCGCCGCGACCATCTCGATCGCTCGGAGCCTGGATTGGATCCTCACCGCTTCGAGACGATGAGCGGGCCGTTCATCCCGCCGGCGGGGGAGCGGTCGACTCGCGCACGACGAGCTGGAGGGGGAGCACAGTGTTGGACGCCACGCGATTCGCGTCTGGATCGATGAGGATGTCCATGGCGCGCTGGCCGATCTCTCCCAGCGGCGAACGCAGGGTGGTCAACGACGGAACGGCGAGTTCCGCGCTGAAGATATCGTCGAAGCCCACCACGCTGAACGCGCTCGGAACCGGGACACCGGCAGCGCGGGCGGCTCGCAGCAGTCCGTGCGCAACCAGGTCGTTGTAGGCGAAGACCGCGGTGACACCACTCGCCCTCACGCGCCCCAGCACATCGGCACCCGCTTGTACGGTGGGTGCGGCTGCGGTGATCTCCACGATCGACATGCCGCGCTCTGCGGCAAGCTCCGCGAGGATGTCCCAGCGCGCGGTGTTGATCTGGACGGATGAGGCGCCCACGTACGCGACCCGCTTGTGCCCGAGCTGGTGCAGGTGGTTCATGGCCTGTTCCAACCCCGGACGCAGATCGGGTGAAACGCTGGGCAGCTCCGGTGCGGCATGGTTCGCGCCGACGATCGGCTTCACGTCGGCGAGTGCGCGCAACTCCTCGGATGCGAGTCGGGAGGCGATGACCAGGAGGCCGTCGACGGAGGCCTGCAGCTTCTCGATGATCTCGCGTTCATTCTGCGCGGATCCGGCCGATTCCGAGATGACGATCGTGAATCCGTTGGCTCGCGCCACGTGCTCCGCTGCGCGGATGAGCTCGAAATGCACGGGATTGGTGATGTCGGGGAGCACGATGCCGAAGGTGCCCGACATCCCGGTGGGAAGCGCACGGGCCAAGGGATTGACCCGGTAGCCCATCTCTGCCGCGACCGCCCGGATGCGATCGACGGTCGCCGCGTTGACTCGTCCCGGCTTGCTCAGCGCCCGAGACACCGTGGACGGATTCAGGTTCAGACGATCCGCGATGTCATAGATCGTGGGACGGCGCCCGAGGGCGGAGCCGGTGCCGTCGGCAGCGGAACCATCGGTCGCCGTGTCTTTCATCCGGTGACTCCTCCGATCGAGCAGGGAGCGCACGCGGCCCACTCGATTCGGGACGCGGCGTTCGCTGCACTCAGGCTACCGCCCGCGGTTCTGGCGGCGGGGACACGCGGCCGCGATTATCCGCGGCCGCGTTCCCGTCGCCTACAGGTGGTTGGTCAGCCGCCCGTCCTTCATGTACAGCATGGTATGCAGATGCGGGGTGAGCGAGAGATCGTGCGTGACCAGGAGGGTCGCGATCGAACTGCCCGTCGTCAGCTCCACCAGCAGCTCCATGATCTGCTGACTGCGCTCGCTGTCCAGTGCGCTGGTGGGCTCGTCGACGATGAGGACGCTCGGGTCGTTCGTGAGCGCCCGGGCGATGTTCACCCGCTGGCGCTGGCCGCCCGAGAGCTGGTGCGGGCGCTTGTGGCGGTGATCGGCGAGCCCAACGCGGTCCAGGAGCTCGTCGGCGCGCGCCGCCACCTCGGTCCTCGCACCACGGTTGCCGCCGAGCTCGTTCATCACCGTGAGCTGCTCGCGAGCCGTGAGGGAGGGGAGCAGGTTTGACTGCTGGAAGATGAGGCCGATTCGCTCCCGGCGCAGCTTCGCGGCACCAGCGAGATCGAGCGTGGCGGTGTCGACGTCGTCGATCACGACCGTTCCGCTGTCCGGACGGATGAGCGTTGCCGCGACGGCGAGCAGGCTGGACTTCCCGGATCCGGACGGACCGGTGAGGCCCATGATCGTGCCGGGGCGGACGGTGATGCTGACATCGTCGACCGCGCGGATGCGGGAGGCGCCGTCGGGGAACGTGAGGGTGACGGAGTCGAGGGTGATCATCGGTTGCTCCCGAGGGCGGTGAGGGGGTCGGCGGTGGTGACGGCGCGCAGCGAGAACATCGCTCCGGCAAGCCCGACGACGATCATCAGCGCCGCGGGCAGCAGGGTGGTCAGGGGGCTCAGGATGAACGGCATGCGACCCTGCAACGCGAGTCCGGCAGCGGTCACGATCGCGAGTCCCAGGCCGGTGCCGATCACCAGCACCACCAGGGCCTGCCCCAGGGCGTCCACGCGGACAGAGCGGTTCGTGGCGCCGAGCGCCTTCAGGATGGCGACGTCGCCTCGCCGCTGCATCGACCACACCGTGAAGAACGCGCCGATCACGAGAGCGGAGATGCCGAACAGCAGTCCCACGATCAGCAGCAGCGAGCCGATCTCCGACCGGAATGCCGGCAGGTTCATCAGGGTCGACAGCGGGGTGGCCGTGACGGTGCCCGTGTCGGCATCCAGCTGAGCCGCATCGGGCGAGCCGGTCACGAGCAGGGCCGTGGCATGCGCATCAGGCACTCCCATCCGGGCGCTGACGGCCTGCCAGTCGGCCAGAGTGGTGTGAATGACAGGGGTGTGGCTGTACCAGTCGTCACCGGCGACGCGCTCCACCGTGTAGTCCTCGCCGACGAGGGTGATCGTGTCGCCGACTTCGGCCCGCAGCGCGCTCGCGGCCCCCTGCGAGAGCACCACCTCACCGTCGGCGGACGGTGCCGCTGCACCCGCGACGCCGCCGAACAGCGTGACTCCCTCTCGGTGATCGGGGCTCTGCGCGCGCACCTGGCTGATGCCCATCGGCGTCACGGAATCAGCGCCGGCGGCGTTCGTCCACGCATCGGTCTGGTCCGGGGCGATCGTGGAGTCCGACAGGGTCGGTGTGGCATCGGCGGCCGACGGTGCCAGCACGATGCGGTCCGTCGGCAGCGCCAGCACTCCCGACACGTTCTGCCAGGCGAGCCCGCCGGTGAGGCCGGAGAGGAAGCCGACGAGCACGCTGACGAGCACGACGACGACGGTGATGAGGGCGAAGCGTCCTCGAGCGAAGCGCAGATCGCGCCAGGCGACGAACATGAGTGATCCTTCCGATCGAATGTCCCCACTCTCGTCGCGATCAGGTGCGCTGACATCGGCTGACGGATCGGTCCTCTCCGGCCGTTGGGGCGATGTTCTTCTCGATCTTTTGGGGGATGTGCGGCGCGGTACGCGAGGTCTAGCGTGAGGGGGTGATGCCCGACGCCCACCCACCCGTGAACCGGATCGTCGTCGGCATGCGCATCGGACTGCAGTTCGTGTTCCTGGCGCTGCTCGTGTTCGCCGTGGCCATGACCGTCGCGCCCTCGGCGCCGCACGCCATACCGGTGGTGGGTCTGGGGGTTCTGATCGCGGCGACCTACCTGGCGGCGATGTTCGTGCACGGGTTCGACGCGGTGCGCCTGCATCCCTCGTGGCGATCGATCTGGGTGCTGGCGCTCACCGTGGAGTGGGCGGTGCTGGTGTGGCTCACCCCGCACGCCGCCTACCTCGTCTTTCCGATCTTCTTCCTCCAGCTCGAACTGCTGCGTCCCCCGCGGGGTGCGCTGTTGGTCTGGCTCAGCGCGGTGTGGGCGGTCGTGGCGCTCGGCGTCGTCGGTGGGTGGTCTGTCGGGGGCGTGATCGGTCCGCTGATCGGTGCGGCCGTCGCGGTGCTGCTGGGGAAGGCGTACAGCGCGCTGCGCGCAGAGGCTGCCGAACACGAGCGGCTCTACACCGAGCTCTCCGGTACCCAGCAGCGGCTCGCGGCCGTCGAGCGCGACGCCGGGGTGGCGCAAGAGCGGGCGCGGGTGGCTCGCGATCTCCACGACACGGTGGCGCAGAACCTCTCCAGCATCGTGATGCTGCTGACGGCGGCGGAGCGCGAGGGCGACGGCAGCGGCACAGTTCGACTGGCACGACAGACCGCGAGCGAGACGCTGGCGGAAACTCGCGCCCTGATCGGCGCGCTCACTCCGCCGCTCCTCGACGAACACACCCTCGGCGGTGCGCTGCGTCGGTTGGCGGCGAACACCTGGCGTGCACCGGGGCTGGAGGTCGAGATCCGGGTCGCGGATTCTCTCGAACTGTCGATGACGCTGCAGACGGCGCTGCTGCGGATCGCGCAGGGCGCGATGGCCAACGTGCTGCTGCACGCCGACGCCTCGCTGGCCTGGATCGAGATCACGCGCGATGAGCGGGCGGTCCGAATGGTGATCGGCGATGACGGCGTGGGCATGGACCCCGCTGCGGTCGACACCGCTTCCGCCGTGCAGCGCGGTGGGTTCGGCATCCGCGCCACGCGGGAGCGGGTCGGCCAGCTGGGCGGGTCGATGCGCATCGACAGCGCGCCGGGTGCAGGAACAGTGCTCATCGTGGAGGTTCCGGAATGAGCGTCCGCGTGCTCATCGTCGACGATCACGCCATCGTGCGTGCGGGTCTTCGGGCATTGCTGGCCGCAGACGACGGCATCGAAGTGGTCGCCGATATCGAGGCGGCCGAGGACGCCGCGGGCCTCGCCGCAGAACACGCGGTTGACGTCGTGCTCATGGACCTGCAGTTCCACGGTCGAAGCGCCGGTGTCGACGCGACCCGGGCCGTTCGTGCCCTGCCTCATCCCCCCGCCGTGCTGGTGCTGACCAACTACGACACGGACTCCGACATCCTGGCGGCCATCGAGGCCGGGGCGAACGGGTATCTGCTGAAGGACGCGCCGCTGGACGACCTGCTCGCGGCGATCCATGCCGCCGCCCACGGGGAAAGCGCGCTGGCGCCGGCGATCGCATCGCGACTGATCGAGCGCATGCGCACGCCGCAGCGAACGCTGACCGCGCGCGAGCTTGCGGTACTCGAACTGGCGGGTGCGGGTCTCAGCAACCGCGATCTCGCCCAGCGCCTGCACGTGACGGAGTCCACGGTGAAGACGCACCTCGCGAACATCTACGCCAAGCTCGGCGTGGCCTCGCGCACGGCCGCGATCGCCGCGGCGCGCGGAAGCGGGATGATCCGGTAACGCCTCAGGCCGCGGGGAGGGGGCCGGTTGTTGTGTCGAGGCGATCACGGATCGCCGTGGTGATGTCGGCGAGAGCGACGAGCTGCTCGGGAGTGAGCGCATCGATCACGAGACGTCGCGCGGTCGCGATGTGCTCGGGCATGGCGTGCACCAGTGTGCGGCGTCCCTCGTCGGTGAGGCGGACGTTGGTGGCGCGGCGATCCTCGGGACATGGGAACCGCTCGACGAGTTCGCGCTTCTCGAGGCGCGAGCACACGTGGGAGAGGCGCGGCAGCGTCGCGCTCGTCGCCTCGGCCAGCGCGGTCATCCGCAGCGTGCTGTCCGGCGCGAATCGCAGGGCCGTGAGAGCGATGAACTCGAAGTGAGTGAGCTGCGCATCGCGCTGCAACTGCGCGTCCAGGGCGGTGGGCAGCAGCTGGGCGACCGTGATCAGCCCGAGCCAGGCCGCCGACTCCTGATCGTTCATGCGCGGTACGCGGAATGCCATGGCCCCATCCTACGTTACTTGTAGCAACAACTAATTAGGCGTACATTACTTGTACCAACAACTAAGTTCCATGGAGGTCATCATGTCTGCAGTCACGATCGTCGGCGCCGGAAGCCTGGCGGGTGCGGTGGGTGCACTCGCCCGCAACGCCGGTGCGGAGATTCAGGTGCTCGCTCGCGACGGCGAGAAGGCCAGCACCCTCGCCGCGGAGCTCGGCGGCAGCGGTGCGACGCTCGGAGCGGACATCACCGGCGAGATCGTCGTGCTCGCCGTCCCCTACGACGCTGTGGCCGACATACTGACCCAGTACGGCGAGGCGCTGGTTGGAAAGATCCTCGTGGATGCCACCAACCCCGTCGACTTCGCCACCTTCGACGGCCTCGTGGTCCCGGCGGATTCGTCCGCGGCCCGTCTCATTCAGGACGCCGCTCCGCAGGCACGCGTGGTCAAGGCATTCAACGCCAACTTCGGCGCGACCCTCGCCACCGGCACCGCGGGCGCCCAGCCGACGACCGTTCTCGTCGCGGGCGATGATGCCGAAGCCAAGCAGGCGGTCGCCGATCTGGCCGCGGCGGCAGGTCTGCGGGCGGTCGACGCCGGCGCGCTGAAGCGCGCACGTGAGCTTGAAGCGCTCGCCTTCCTGCAGATCACGCTGGCCGCCGCAGGGAAGACGCCGTGGACCGGCGGCTTCAGCTTGGCGAGCTGAAGCGGGATCGGGGAGTGATGTCAGGCGTCTCGATGCCGGAGTGGGCTGCACCCGCGATCTCGACCGCGGGTGCAGCCCCGGACGGCACGCGGATGGACACCGTCGAGCTGCTGGTGCGAGACCTCGACGCGATGACCGACTTCTATCAGCGGGCGGTGACGCTCGACGTTCTTGACCAGTCCGGTCCCACCGCAACTCTCGGGCGGGGCGGCGTTGCGGCCGTCGTGCTGCGCCAGGAGAAGGATCTGCCCGGAGCCGATCGCCGTGGCGCGGGGCTCTATCACACGGCTCTGCTGTTCCAGGATCAGTCGCGGCTCGCCGGCGCGCTCGCATCGATGGCGGAGCATGCCGGTCGCCTCTACCAGGGCAGTGCCGATCACCTCGTGAGTGAGGCGTTCTACTTCGCCGATCCGGAGGGCAACGGTCTCGAGCTGTACCGCGATCGATCGCGCGACGAGTGGTCGTTCCAGCCCGACGGCAGTCCGCTGATGGGGTCCGAGCCGCTGGATCCGAACGTGTTCCTGCGGACCTGGTACGACCCCGATGCGCCGATCGGAGCCGACGTGACGGCCCTGATCGGGCACGTGCACCTGCAGGTGGGAGACGTGCCGTTGGCGCGTGCGTTCTATGAGGGTGTGCTCGGTTTCGATGTGACCGCCGACATGGGTTCCGCGCTGTTCCTCTCCGCGGGCGGGTACCACCACCACATTGGCATGAACACGTGGCACAGCGCCGGGGCCGGGCCACGCGCGGCGACCCTCGGGCTCGGCGACGTGCGCATCCGAGTCCCGGGGCGTGACGACATCGCGGCGCTGGCGGATCGCCTTCGCCATCGCGGCATCGCCTCCGCGGACGACGGGCGGACGCTGCGTTTCTCCGACCCGTGGGGCACACGCCTCGCGGTCAGCCCGGAGGGTGATCGCTGAACCGTCAGGCGCGCATCGCTCCTCTCGTTGTCAGGAGCGATGCGCGCCACGTGCGGGCTCTCAGACCCGACGGAAGAGGTCCGCTTCGAAGCGGTACGCGTCGCCGCGGTACTTGTTGGTGCCGAGCAGCACCGGGGTGCCGTCGGCGGTGTAGGCGATCTCGTCGCCCACCAGCACGGCGGCGCCGACGGACGTTCCCAGCAGGCGGGCGAGCGCGGCATCAGCCACGGCCGCCATCACGGTGTAGGCGCTGCGATGGATGGCTACGCCGCACTGTTCCTGCAGCGTCTCGTAGAGGGAGGCATCGGTGAGGTCGGCGGTCGCGATGCCGGGTGCGCGCTGCTCCGGGATCACCACCACGTCGTAGCAGACCGGGGTGCCGTCCATCCCCCGCAGTCGATCGATCTGGATCACCGGTGACGTGGGCGCGACATGCAGACGATCCGCCTCTTCCAGTGTGGCCGGTCGCGAAACCTGTTGCAGCACCCGCGTCGTGGGGCGCAGCCCCCGCGCTCGCGCCATCTCGGTGAAGGATTGCAGGGTGCTCGGCGGCTCTCCGATCACCTGAGTCGGGACATACCACCCGCGCTGCGCGGAGCGCTGCAGCCGTCCCTCCGTCTCCAGGGCTGACAGTGCGACGCGCAGCGTGGCGCGACTCACGTGCAGCGAGCTCGACAGCGCACGCTCGCCCGGCAGGCGTGATCCCGGTGCGTACAACCCGACATCGAGGTCGGTGACCAGCTGGTCATACGCATGAAGTGCGGCGGCGGGAAGATTCACGGCGTCAATGTACCACATGCGCAATCTGGGCCTTCCAGTCGTGGGTTTGGATCACATACTGGTTTAACTGGTTCACCGGTGGTAGCGTTCCAGCCATGAACGCGGGGTAATGCGTTCATCCCCTGAACCAATGCTGTTTCTCAAGCCCAATGGAGTGAGCATGCTCGCGAGAAGGACCCGCACGGCACTGGCCGTCGCGACAAGTGTGACCGCAGTGCTGGCGATGACCGCCTGCGCACCGGGCGGCGGAACCGCTGCCCCGAGCGCAGCGCCATCGGCGGTGTCCGACGATGTGGCCGGAGCCGGTGACGTCACCCTCAAGCTCTCCGACTTCTGGGGATCGGCCGAGGAGCAGTGGATCGAGAAGCTCGTCGACGAGTTCGAGAAGAAGTATCCCAACGTCACCATCGAGCGCACCCGCGAGGACTGGGGTCAGCTCACCAGCACCCTGAACCTCCAGCTGCAGGACGCAAGCGGTCCCGACATCGCCTCCGCCAACAACGGGTGGTCCTCGCTCGGAACGCTGGCCAAGGGCGGCCTCGTGCTGAACCTCGACTCCTACGCCGATCTGTACGGCTGGAAGGACCGGGTGCCCTCCACCATCGCGCGCCAGAACGAGTTCACGACCGACTTCGCCACCATCGGCGAGGGCTCGTGGTTCGCGACACCTCTGGCGCGGACCTCGCTGATCGGCGTCTACTACAACGCCGACAAGCTGAAGGAGCTGGGCATCGAGGTGCCGACGACTCTCGACGAACTGGAGAGCGCGGCAGCGAAGGCCAAGGAGGCGGGGGAGATCCCCGTCAACTACAGCGGACTGGACGGCAACACCGCCGTACTGCTCGGGCTGCAGGCGCTGTACGGCAGCGAGACGAACATCAACGACTTCGTCTACGGCAAGGGTGAGGTGACGGCCGAGCAGACCGGAATGACGGATGCAGCCACGACGCTGCAGAGGTGGAACGCGAGCGGCTGGCTCACCCCGAACTTCGAGGGCATCGACTACCAGACCTCGCTGGCCGACTTCCTCGACGGCACCGGCGTCTTCCGCTTCGACTACACCGGTGCCCTCGGGCTGAGTGGAGACCAGCTCAACCAGTTCGGCTACATCCAGCTGCCCCAGGCATCGGGCTCCGACACCGTCGGCGTTGGTGCGGCACCAGGCGCGATGGTGATCTCCGCGAAGACGAAGTATCCGGATGTGGCGGCGGCCTTCCTCGACTTCCTGATGTCCGATGAGGCCAGCCAGGCTGCCGCCGACCTGGGCCTGGTGCCGATGCTGAACCCCGACGTGAAGATCCCTGACGTGCTGAGCCAGAAGGACGAGGCTGCGGCGGCCAAGACGCTGGACGCCGACAACGGCTACGTCCCCTACTTCGACTGGTCCAGCCCCACGATGCTGGACACGCTGACGCAGAACACGCAGCTCCTGCTCGCCGGCAAGGTGAAGCCGGAAGAGGTCAGCGCGGCGGTTGACGCCGATCGGGACGCGTTCCTCGCGGGTTCCTGATCCCATGAGCGCGCTCAATGCGGGCGCCGTCTCCTCCGCTCGCGCGGGGGAGGCCGGCGCCCCGGCCACACGTGCGGTGACCACCAGCGGCCGGCGTCGGCGCGAGGCGCCCGCTCGCCGGCGCTCCCGCCGCATCGGGTTGCTGTTCGCGGCTCCTGGACTGATCCTGTACGCGGCCATCGTGCTGTGGCCGATGATCCAGTCGATCCAGTACTCCTTCTACAAGTGGGACGGCGTCACCGCCGCGGTGTGGGTGGGCGTGCAGAACTACGTCAACTTCTTCACCGACCCGGTGCTGCGCTCCACACTCGGCAACGTGGTGGTGCTGCTGGTCTTCTTCGCCCTGCTCCCGATCGCGCTCGGTCTGGTGTCGGCGGCGCTGATCACGCGAGGCAAGCAGCCGGGCATGGCCGTGTACCGGTGGATCTTCTTCCTGCCGCAGGTGATGACCAGCGTGGTGATCGCGCTGTTGTTCAAGCGGATGTACGCCCCCGAGGGGCCGATCAACGAGGCGCTGCGGGCCGTGGGGCTCGATGCGCTCGCGAAGAACTGGCTCGGAGACTTCACCTGGGCGCTGCCCGCGGTGGGCCTGATCGGCACGTGGGTCACCTTCGGATTCTGCATGGTGCTGTTCGTGTCGGGTGCCTCGTCGATCTCTCCGGACCTGTTCGAGGCAGCGCGGATGGACGGCGCCGGCCCCGTGCGCGAGTTCCTCTCCGTCACCCTGCCGGGGCTGCGCGGACAGATCGCCGTGGCGCTCACGCTCACCATCACCGGTGCGCTGCGCGCGTTCGACCTCATCTGGATCACCACTCGCGGTGGCCCCGGAACGTCCACGCAGACGCCGGCCGTCGCGCTCTACAAGGCCGCGTTCGTCAACCCGAACGTCGGTCAGGCTGCCGCCATCGGCGTCGTGATGGCGGTGTTCTGTCTGATCATCGCGCTCGTGATCACCCGCGTCTCGGAGAAGGAGTGACCATGACCTCGCGCGCAGAGCGGATCTGGAACTATGTGATTCTCACGCTGATGGCGGTCATCGTGCTGTGGCCCGTCGGCACGTTCGTCGCGGCATCCGTCAGCCCCGATCGCGCGGGACGACCCTCCGCGGATCTGCAGTGGGGAAACTTCGTCACGGCCTGGCAGCAGGCGGAGTTCGCACAGTCGATGACGGTGTCGTTCATCATCGCGACCTCCGTGGTGGTGCTGAGCGTGGTGCTCGCGCTGCTCGGCGGTTACGCGTTCGGTGTGCTGGGTGTGGTCGGCGAGAAGTTCCTGTTCCCGCTGATCCTGCTCGGCATGATGATCTCGCTCGAAGTGATCATCGTGCCGCTCTACTACCAGTTCCGCACCCTCGGCCTCACCGACAACCTCCTCGGCGTCATCCTCATCCACACCGCGATGGGCGTGCCGTTCGGTATCTTCTGGATGCGGGCCGCGTTCCGCGCTCTCCCACGAGCGGTGTTCGAGTCCGCAGAACTCGATGGTGCCGGAGCGTGGCGGATGCTCTGGTCCATCGCGGTGCCGAACATCATGCCGGCGGTCTACACGCTGATCCTCCTGAACTTCATGTGGACCTGGAACGACTACTTCCTCTCCCTGGTCTTCCTGCACGGCGACAACCAGACGGCCACCGTGGCGCTCGGCGTCTTCCAGGGCAAGTACGTCACCCAGATCAACCTCATGGCGGCCGGTGGACTCATCGTCGCCGCGCCGGTTCTCATCCTCTACGTGATCTTCCAGCGGAAGTTCATCTCGGGGATGCTCGCCGGCGCCATCAAGGAATAGTCCTCCGCTCGTGCGGAACGAAACGAAAGCAGTACCACCGTGCAACTGACCCCCCGCATCCTGGACGATGCCGCGGCCGTGGGCGATGTGGTCGCCGACCTGATCGTCGAGCGTATGTCCGTCGTGGGCGACCGGCCCTTCCTGCTCGGCTGCCCGAGCGGGCGCACCGCCGTGCCCGTCTACACCGCCCTCGCGCGCCGTGCGGCCCAGGGGGCCGACCTGTCCCGTCTCGTGATCGTCATGATGGACGACTATGTGGTGCCGTCCGACGACGGCGGTTTCCGCATCGTCGATCCGGCGGCGTCATACTCGTGCCTCCGCTTCGCGCAGGAGGAGATCCTGCAGCCGCTCGCTGCTGCCGCAGCGTCCGCGGGGATGGCGGCACCCGATCAGATCTGGACCGCGGATCCCGATCAGCCCGCGGCGTTCGATGACCGCATCGCTGCGGCAGGGGGAATCGACCTGTTCCTGCTCGCCTCGGGCGACAGCGACGGACACGTGGCCTTCAACCAGCCGGGAACGCCGCGCGACGCGCGCACACACCTGGTGGAACTCGGCGAAGCGACCCGGCGCGACAACATGGACACGTTCCCCGAGTTCACGCGACTGGACATGGTGCCGCACAACGGCGTCACCGTCGGCATCGACACCATCGCCCGACTCTCAGCGGAGGTGGTGATGATGCTCATCGGCGAGCACAAGCGTCGTGCTTTCGAGCGCATCACCGCCGCGCAGGAGTACCAGCCCGACTGGCCCGCGACCATCGTCACGGAGTGCCGCGGTGCGCTGCTTCTCGCCGACGCGGCAGCGGCGCGGGAGGCATCGTGATCGCGGCGATCGGTGTGGACGTCGGCGGCACCCGCACGCGTGTGATGTGGGACGGCGATGAGTTCTTCGACATCCCCAGCTCGCAGTGGCGCGTGTCCCTCGACGACCCGCGCGCCGATGCCGACGCCCTGAGCCGGCTTCTCCTCTCACGTCTGGATAGCCAGGCGTCGACAGCCTCCCTCGCCGTGGGTGCGCATGGCTACGACAGCACACGCCAGTGCCGGGAGCTGGAGGCGGCGCTGAGTGCGTCGTTCTCCGGTCCGGTGCTGGTGGTCAACGACTCCGAGCTGATGGCACCCGCCATGGATCGCGAAGGAGGGATCGGCCTGGTGGTGGGCACCGGGTCGATCGCCACCGGCCGCGACCAGCGCGGTGAGCTGCTCACCGCCGGGGGATGGGGATGGGCTCTCGGCGATGAAGGCAGCGCCGCTGGACTGGTGCGCGAGGCGACCCGCGCGGTCCTCGCGCACTTCGACGAGGGCGGGAGTCCGGACTCCCTGGGGCGACGACTCCTCGACCGATTCCAAGCGCGCGACGGCGTGGAACTCGCGTTCGCGGTGAGCGCCGCGACCTCCGCAGAGGAACGCGGAGAGCACGCCCGCGACGTGTTCCTCGCCGCCGATGAGGGCTCGGTGCTCGCGGCATCCGTGATCGACGACGCCGGAGCTCGCCTCGCCGACCTGATCGGGATCCTGCTGCGTCGCGGCGTCCACGCCGACACCGTCGTGGCGGGTGGTGCCGTGGTCGAGAACCAACCGCGACTGGCCGCCGCGCTGGCATCAGCGATCGCCGACCGCGGCCTGCCCATCACCCTGCAGATCCTCACTCGCGCACCCGTCGTCGGTGCTCTGACCCTGGCTCGACGCGCGACGCGACCGAGCACCCCGATTCCCTCTGAACAGGAGATAACAGCATGAAAGTCACCCTCATCGGCGCCGGAAGCCGGCAGTTCGCCGGAACGATGATCCGCGACCTGCTGTTGAGCGAGCCGATCGCCCAGCAGGGTCTGGACATCGTCCTGATGGATATCGCCGCGGAGCCGCTCGCGGAGATGGAGTCGTACACGCGCGCGGTGATCGCCCGCCTGGGACATGCCGCGACTGTCTCGGCCACCACGGAGCTGGAGGAGGCGGTCAGCGGTGCCGCCTTCATCATCACGGCGATCGAGGTGGACCGCTATCACTACTGGTCGCAGGACTTCACCATCCCGCGTACTTACGGGTTCAAGCAGGTGTATGGCGAGAACGGCGGCCCCGGCGGGCTGTTCCATGCGCTGCGGCAGTTCACGCCGCTGCTGGAGATCGCGCGCGCCATCGAGAAGCACGCTCCGGACGCGCTCTTCCTGAACTTCTCCAACCCGGAGCACAAGGTGTGCGAGGCCATCTCCCGCCTCACATCGGTGAAGGTCGTGGGCCTCTGCCACGGCTACTTCATGGGCGCTCGTCAGATCTCCGCGCTGCTGGACCGCCCGCGCGAGGAGCTGTACCTGCCCGCGGCCGGGATCAACCATTTCCAGTGGTTCCAGGAGGTGCGCGATCGTGCCACCGGCGAGGACCTCTACCCGCGGCTGCGGGAGATCGAACGCGAGGCGAACTGGGTGTCTGACTGGCACGAGATCGCCCTCTCGCGCATCCTGTTCCGTCGCTTCGGCCTCTGGCCGTCCCCGAGCGCCAACCACATCGGCGAGTACATCTCCTGGGCGGAGGACTACGTGCCCGCGCAGCTGCAGTACTTCCACGATCCGGCGGAGGGCTCGCCGTGGCGCGAGGGTGCAGTGACGCCCGAGTGGCACTACCACATCGGCCAGGTCGACACCGATCGTCCGTTCCACGGCGCCCGCACCGACGAGACGCTGATGTCGCTGGAGGCATCGCTGGAAGACCGACCGCTGGCATCGTCCGAGGAGCTGGCGATCCCGATCATCGAGTGGGTCGGCTGTGGCGTGGAGCGCGAGCTTCCCGCGGTCAACGTGCCCAACCGCGGCGCCATTCCGGGGCTGCCCGACGAGATGGTGGTGGAGGTGCCCGCTCGTGTCGAGAACGGCGAGCTCGTTCCGATGCAGATGCAGCCGCTTCCGGAGGGCGTGCTCGCGATGATTCAGCGCCAGGGCTCGATCCATCGCCTGCTGGTGGAGGCCTACCAGGAGCAGTCCAAGGACAAGCTGCTGCAGGCGATCCTGCTCGACCCGATCGTCGACTCGCACAACCGCGCCGTCGCGATGCTCGACGAGTTCCTGGAGCGCCAGCACGACGCGCTGCCGCCCCTCCGCTGAACCCCGATCCGAAGGCACCGATGACTCCGCCGTTTGACGTCGATACCGCTCTGAGTGAGCTCACCCTGGAGGAGAAGGCATCCCTGCTCTCGGGCGTCGATGACTGGTACACCCAGACCATCGATCGCCCCGGGCTCACTCGGCCGGTCCCGGCCATCGAAGTGGGCGACGGGCCACACGGGCTCCGCAAGGAGACCGGGGTGGACATGGTGTGGGTGCCCGCGACCGGCTTTCCCACCGCGTCGGCGATGGGGGCGACCTGGGACCGAGCGCTGATGCGACGGGTCGCCGCGGCGATCGGCGAGGAGGCGCGGGCGGAGGGCGTGCAGGTGGTGCTGGGCCCGGGCGTGAACATGAAGCGCTCGCCGCTGTGCGGTCGCAACTTCGAGTATTTCTCCGAGGATCCGCTCCACTCCGGCGAACTGGGGGTCGCGTATGTCGAGGGCCTGCAGTCCGTCGGCGTGGGTGCGTCATTGAAGCACTTTGCCGCCAACAACCAGGAGGTCGAGCGCACACGGATCTCCGTGGTGGCCGATGAGCGGACCCTGCGAGAGACCTATCTCGCGGCGTTCGAACGCGTCGTGACCCGCGCTGAACCCTGGACGGTGATGTGCTCGTACAACCGACTTCTCGGTGTGCACGCGTCGCAGAACCGTTGGCTGCTCACGGAGGTGCTGCGGGAGGACTGGGGTTTCACGGGCGCGGTGGTGTCGGACTGGGATGCGGTGCACGATCGGGTCGCGGCGCTGCGAGCGGGGCTCGACATCGAGATGCCGGGCACGGGCGGCGTGACCGATGCGGAGATCGTGGATGCCGTGCGCGATGGTGTGCTGGACCTCACCGTTGTGGATGACGCGGCGCGTCGGGTGCTGCAGCTCGTCGCCCGCGCCTACCCGGGGGCAGAGCACGTGCACGGCGCGGTGATGGATCTCGGTCATGTCGCCGGTGATCGTCTCAGTGCGAGGCAGCTGGAGCTGCTGCGCGCCGCGGAGCACCACGAGCTGGCGCGTGAGGCGGCCATCGCGGGGATCACGCTGCTGCGCAATTCTGGAAAGGCCCTGCCGCTGGCGGAGGATTCCGATGCGCGGATTGCCGTGATCGGCGCCTTCGCGGAACACCCGCGGATCCAGGGTGGCGGGTCGTCGGGTGTGGATCCCACACGCGTCGATGTGCCGCTGGATGCGATTCGCGAGATCGCGGGCGACCGGGTGCGCTACGCGCCCGGGTACGTCGCCGCCGTGCGCAATGCGTACCAGGACGACAACCTCGCTGTTCTCGCCGCGCACGGCATCTCGTCGGAAGCCGACCGTCCGCAGGTCGCTCGCCGGTCCGTCACCCTCTCTGCCGAACTGCAGCTGGCGGAATCGGTGCAGCGGATCAGCGCGCTCCCGCTGTCGGATGCCGCGCGTCGGCTGATCGAGGAGGCAGCGGTGGTCGCCGCGGACGCCGGTACGGTGGTGGTCTTCGCCGGGCTGCCGCTGTCGTACGAGCAGGAGGCGAACGATCGTCACACCCTCGCCCTGCCGGCGGATCAGAACGCGCTGCTCGTGCGGATGGCGGAGGTGTGCTCCGACACCGGCGCCGCCCTCATCGTGGTCCTCGCGAACGGATCGCCGGTGGTGATGGACCCGTGGCACGATCGCGCCGATGCCATCGTGGAAACCGGACTCGGCGGTCAGGCGGTCGGATCCGCGGTGGCGGAAGTGCTGTTCGGCCGCCGCGTGCCGTCGGGCAAGACGGCGGAGACCTATCCGCTGGCGATCGAGGACACTCCGGGATACCCCACGTGGCAGGGCGAGCGGGGGACGGTGCTCTACGGCGAGGGCGTCTTCATCGGCTATCGCTGGTACGACGCGCTGCGGCGGGAGGTGCGGTACCCGTTCGGACACGGGTTGTCGTACACCGAGTTCGCCTACGACGATGTGGTCGTCGAGATCCTCGACGCCGCCGCAGGACTCGTGACGGTGGCGTGCACGATCGTGAACACCGGCTCGCGAGCGGGTGACGAGGTGGTGCAGTTGTATGTCGGTGATCCCGACGCGGAGGTCGCGCGTCCGGTCCGCGAGCTGCGCGGGTTCGAGAAGGTGCGACTTCAGCCCGGAGAGTCGGTGCGGGTTCAGTTCGAGCTCGGAAGTCGTGATTTCGCCTACTGGGACTCCGCTGCCGAACGCGGTGATGGCAAGCACGGACTGTGGCGGCGCGAGGGCGGTGAGTTCCGCATCGAGGTGGCGGCATCCTCGCGGGACATTCGTCTCGCCACGACGATCGAGCTGCCGGATGACCCCACCATCCCGCCGCTGGTGCGGGATGCGCAGCTGCTCGACACCGCCACATCGCGTTTCGTGCAGGGGCACGCCGGCTGAGTCTGTGGTGCTGGTGGTGCTGGCGTTGGCGTTGGTGCTGGTGCGAACTTCGTCCGGCCGGAGCGCGGTCATGTCCCCAAACGAGGACATTTCACCCAAAGGAGGACGACAACGGCCGGCTCGTCCTCCTTTGGCGACATTGTCCTCGTTTGACAACACCGTCTCTCAGTTCAGTGGACGCGGGCCTCGGCACCGGAGCGTCACCGGTCACCGTCGAGGTGCTCCGCACTGGGTGCGAACTTCGTCCGCCCGGAGCGCGGTCATGTCCCCAATCGAGGACATTTCATCCAAAGGAGGACCACAGCGGCCGGCTCGTCCTCCTTTGGCGACATTGTCCTCCTTTGGCGACACCGTCTCTCGGTTCAGTGGACGCGGGCCTCGGCGCCGGAGTGTCACCGGTCACCATTGAGGTGCTCCCCACTGGGTGCGAACTTCGTGCGTCCTGAGCGCGGTCATGTCCCCAAACGAGGACATTTCTCCCAAAGGAGGATGAGAGCGGCTGCATCGTCCTAGCTGAGCGACATCGTCCTCGTTTGGCGCCCTCGTTCAACGGCGCGTGCCTCGCGTTCGCGATGGCGGAGTGACAGGATCGCGAGGGTGAGCCTCTCTGAGCGGTCCCGCCCCAGCGCCGATGATCTGCTGGTGTTCCTCGCGGTCGCGCGTACCGGCCGCTTCACCACGGCGGCTGCGGTGCTCGGCGTGAATCACACGACGGTGGCGCGACGTATTGACGCACTCGAAGCTGCGCTCGGCGGCCGCGTACTGACGCGCGGCACTGCGGGGTGGATCCTCACGTCGCTGGGGGAAAGCGTGTTGGAGGCCGCCGAGAACGTCGAGAAGTCGATCGTGGGACTGGGTGAGCGACCGGCATCGCTGAGCGGAATCGTGCGCCTGTCGGCGACGGACGGCTTCAGCGGTTTCATCGCGGCTCCAGCGATCGTCGCGCTCCGGCGCCAACATCCCGGCGCATCGCTGGAGATGGTGGCAGCCACGCGCCGGGCGGCCCAACAGCGAGCCGGGGCTGATTTGGAGGTGGTCGTCGGCAAGCCGCAGGTCAACCGTGCCGAGGCGACCCATCTCGCCGACTATGCGCTGGGTCTGTACGCCAGCCGGTCCTATCTGGCAGCGCACGGTGCGCCGACATCGACGGCCGAGCTGGCGGGCCGTCCGCTGGTCTATTTCATCGAGTCGATCCTCCAGGTGGATGCGCTTGATGACGCCCGAAGTGTGGTTCCCGAGATGATCGACGCGGTCTCCAGCACCAACGTCTACGTGCACATCGAGGCGACGCGGGCGGGCGCCGGCATCGGGCTGCTTCCCGCGTTCCTCGCCGATCGACATGACGACCTGGTGCCGGTGCTGGCGGACGAGATCCGCGTGACGCTGCCGTACTGGCTCGTGGTACACCCCGAGGCTCTGCGTCAGCCGCTGGTTCTCGCGTACATCACGGCACTCCGCGCCCGCGTCGAGCACGTGCGCGGGGCCTTGCTCGGTCACCGCGCCTGACGTCGCCCCCTGTGGGTGGGGCGAGCGGCTGCCCGTCTCTGGTTCCCGAGCGGGCGAAGGGAGACGAAGTGCGCCCACCAACCGAGAACGGGGCAGCCGAGCGATGTCGGCCCCTCGTCACCCGGTCGTGATCACGCGAGTGAGAGGCCGAGCCTGAGCGTGATCGCCGGTTGTCGCGATTGCATCCACGGGCGCCCGATCAATGACCAATCGGCCGCTTCGGCCGTTCATGCACCGCGTCTTCACGTGTTGGCGCGTGCTCCGGGGATCGCGTCAGGCGCGGTCGTGAAGAGTGATGCGGTAGCCGTCGGGGTCGGCGAAGGCGAACGTGCGACCGAACGGGCCGTCGAACGGTTCCGTCACGATGGTGTGTCCGTCGGTGGCGAGCGCGTCGTGGATCACCTGGACCTCCGTTGCGTGCAGCCAGAGTGCCGTGCCGATCCCGGGGTGGGCCGCGCCCGTGAGATCTGTTTCCGGGAGCAGATCGCGGAGCGCGAACGTGGGTGTGGTGTCGAACACGACGGCATGCGGCGGTCCAGCAGGCGAGCGAACCAGGCCGAGATAGCGCTCGTAGAACGCCTGCGATGCGGCGAGGTCGCGCACCTGAAGGGAGATGAAGTCGGGTCCGGTGACGGGCATGATGCTCCTTGATGTCAGTTAGTTGACATGCAGGATATGTCAGAATACTGACATGAGTCAAGCGGGCATCACCTTGGAGACATCGCTGGGGTACCTCCTGAAGGAAGCCGCCAGCGCTCTGCGCGCGGCGATGGAGGAGGTGCTCAAGCCGCTGGGCATGACCATCACCCACTACTCCTGCCTCGAACTGCTCGCGCAGCGTCCCGGATTGTCGAACTCGGAGCTCGCACGGGGCGCATTCGTCACGCGCCAGTCGATGAACGTGTTGCTGCAGGCATTGGAACGGGACGGCTACGTGACGCGCCCCGAGCGAGCGGACACGGGTCGGGCGCTCCCCACCCGGCTCACGGCTTCGGGCAGACGCAGCTTGGACGAGGCATCTCGGGCGGTACGCGAGGTCGAGCTTCGAATGCTCTCCGGCATGACCGAGACGCAACAGGCCGCTGCGCTCCACGCGCTGCGCAGTATGGTCAGCTCACTCAACGGGGGAGCCACCGGATCGCGGCGGTTCACCCAGGATTCCGCTCGGTAGTCCTGACTCGCCCCGACCTGACGCGCTCGTCGCGAATCCATGAACATGCGCCGAATTGATGACCATTCCACCGAACGCGTCATCGATTCAGTGCAGGTTCATGCGGTCGCGAACGCCGATGTCTCAGCGAGCGGCGCGCATCGTCGCCGTCGCGCCGGGCCAGAGCGCGGCGAGCCGTGCGGTCCAAGGCGGCGCCATGAGGCGCGCGTTCAGTCGGCGTTCCACCTCGTCCGGGGCGACCCATTCGGCACTCACGACCTCGCTCGCTTGGAGGTGCAGGGCAACAGGTGATCGGGCTTCGGCGAGGTAGAAGTCGACCAGCGCGGATTCCTCGGCGAAGCGGTTGACGAACGTCAGATCGTCCGGTGGCACGAAGAGGCCAGTCTCCTCGTGCAGTTCTCTGCTCGCGGCGACCCGGCTCGTCTCGCCCGCCAGAGCGCTGCCGCCGGGGAACTCCCACGTGTGCTCGAACTCTTTGCCCGATGCTCGCTGCGTCACGAGCACGCATCCGCCGGCACGGAGTACGCAGGTCGCGACAACGAGGTGGAGTCCCCCGGCCGGCCATCCTTCCGCGTCGCGCCGGTGTGTCTCTCCCGTCGGTACCCCGTCGCGATCAACCACGTCCCACCACTCGTCTGCGCTCACCAGACAAACATGCACCCCCGGCCCCGCGTGGTGTCGTGAATTCATGAACATGCGCCGAATTGATGACCAATCCGCCGAATGCGTCATCGATTCAGCGCAGGTTCATGCGTTCGCGGCCAGTCGGTGCCCGACCCACGGCGCAGGCCCGCCGTCCCGAGCGCCCGCGCCCAGCACAAACCCCGCACGTGAATCCATGAAGGTGCGCCGGGCGCATGACCGAATCCGCGAATCGGTCATGCGTCCGGCGCATGTTCTGCGTTGGCGCTACTCGTAGCGCAGGGCGTCGACGGGGTCCTTGCCCGCGGCGCGGGCGGCCGGGATCGTGCCGGCGAGGAACGCGACGAACATGATCAGCACGATCGTGAGCGCCACCGTCACCGGGTCGAACGCGACGAGCGTGAGGCCCGGCAGGTCGGAGAGGAACGATCCGGCGAGCACCGAGCTGATCGCACTTCCGGCGATCATCGCGATCACCACGCCTATGGCGCTGCCGAGGAAGCCGATGAAGGCGGCTTCGATGCTGAACAGCGCGAAGATGCGGCCGCTGCCCATCCCCATCGCCTTCATGAGTCCGATCTCCCGGGTGCGCTCCTGCACGCTCATCAACAGAGTGTTCACGATCCCGAACCCCGCCGCCAGAAGTGCGATCACGGCGAAGCCGTTGAGGATGAGAACGATGGCGTCGATGACCGTCGTGAACGCGCCGAGCTGGTCGGCCGTGGTCACGCCGGTGAATCCCGCATCGGTGAGGCGTGACTTGAGCGCGTCGATCTCAGCATCGGTGGCGTCCGTCGCGAAGAACACCGTCGCCTGGCTCCACCGGTTCTGCTGTTCTGCCGGGAGTCCGTTCTGCTGCGCGGCATACAGGTCGTCCGTGAGTGCCGTGTTCGGGATCAGGCTGCTGCCGCCCGGGCCGGCCAGAGTGGCCTCGGCGACCCCCACGATCTCGGCCGTCACCGTGTGCTGCGTGAACGCCGCGTCCGTGATGGCGAGGGAGACGGTGGCCCCGAGCGCATCGGCATCATCGGCGAACCCGAGGGGCGAGACGTAGTCGACCGGAATCGCGACCTCGTAGCTGCCGCTGTTCGCATCAGGTGCCCGTCCCGCCGCGAGCTGCAGGGTCTGGCCCGGAACGAGGGTGCCGACACCGGCCACCAGGCGTTTTCCCTCGCCAACCTGGACGTAGTCCACCCTCACGGACTTCACCGGCTCCACGCTCAGGACGCCGTCCACGCCGCGAAGGGCGGTGAGGTCGGCATCCGTCATCGCCGCCACGGTGGAGCCGGGGATGCTGTTCGCCCCAGCACTGACCGCGTCGGGGTCGTATTCGCGGGGCTCGCTTGCCGCACCCGGACCGCTGCTGCTCTCATCGGATTTCGTCACCGACATCACGTCGCTCGCGCCGATCGCCGACACGGTGTCATCGATGTACCGGTTGATGCCGGTGCCGATGCCGCTGGTCAGGGTGAGCGTGAACGCGCCGACGAAGATCGCCAGCACCGTGAGCGTGGTGCGGGCTCGCGCACGGAAGGTGTTTCCGATGGCCGTCCGGATCAGGTCGGGAGTCTTCATGCCGCCACCTCCTCGGAGACGATGAGACCGTCGCGCACGTGGACGCGGCGATCGCACCGCGCGGCCAGATCGTCATCGTGGGTGACGATCACGAGGGTGATTCCCTGCTCGCGGTTGAGGGTGAACAGGATGTCCTCCACCACCCGACCGGTCGCGGTGTCGAGGTTGCCCGTGGGCTCGTCCGCGAAGATGATGCGTGGGTCGCCCACCAGAGCACGGGCGATCACGACCCGCTGCTTCTGACCGCCCGACAGGTCCACGGCACGGTTCTTCGCCTTGTCGGCGATCTCCAGCTGCTCGAGCGCGGCAAGAGCCCGCTCGGTGCGCGCCCGCCGCCCCACTCCGGCGATCTTCAACGGCAGCATCACGTTCTCCAGCACGGTCTGGTTGGCCGTCAGGAAGAACTGCTGGAACACGAACCCGAACGTCTTGTTGCGCGCCCGGTTCAGCTGCGACGATCGCATCGCGGTGGCTTCCTGCCCGTCGAGCAGGATGCTGCCCTGGGTGGGCTCGTCCAGGAGCGCCATCAGGTGCATGAGGGTGGACTTGCCCGATCCGCTTCGCCCCACGATCGCCAAGCTCTCTCCTTCGCGTACCTCCAGATTCACGCCGCGCAGCGCGTCGAATCGCCCGTCACCGCGCCCATAAGTCTTGCGGACATCCCGCACGGTCAGTACTGCCTCGCTCATGTCTTCACTTTCGTCGGCCCCTTCGTCGCGTATCGGCGACGAAGGGGCATGGTGGAACCCACCTCCAGCATTCGCGGTGACCGGATCCGGGGCGTCCACCCGAGGGATGCATCTGCATCGTCCGCGGCGACTACACCCGGGGGAGTACGCGCATCCACCCGAGGGAGGTGTGCCCGCGCGCACACGACTGGGAGACTGAGGACGTGGATCCGGAGACACGGCGACAACCGCGCATACCCGGCTGGGTGCCGAGCGTGGTGCTCAGCGCGCTGATTCTGGTGCCCGCGTTGCTCCCGATGCCCCAGAGCATGGGGGAGCGTACCCCGCTGGGCGTGGTCGCGACGGCGCTTCCGGCGCTCCTGATCTGGGGCCGGCATCGCTGGCCGTTGGCGGTGCTCGCCGGCTGCGTCGTCTGCTTCTGCGTCGCCGTCTTCACCGCCCCGCTGAGCCCGCTCGCCGTGCTGGCGACGGCCACAGCGATGTATGCGCTCGCGGTGCAGTCTGATCGGCGCCGCACGCTGGCGGTGACGATCGCCGTGCTCGTGGTGATCCTTCCCGTGTGTCTTGTGGCGGTGTCGAACGGTGTGTTGGAGCCGTTGCCGGTAGCGGTGTCCGTGACGGTCTGCTTCGCCGCCGCTCTCGGTGATGGTGTTCGAACCCGTCGTGCCTACATCGCAGAGATCACTGATCGAGCCGTCCGTGCTGAGGCCAGCCGCGAGAGCGAGGCGGCTCGGCGGGTGTCCGAAGAACGCCTGCGCATTGCGCGGGATCTGCATGATGTGGTGGCGCACCAGATCACCGTGATCAGCCTGAACACGAGCCTCGCCTCGGCACATCTTCGGACGGAGCCGGACGAGGCCGAAGCGGCGCTTGTCACGGTGCGCACGGCGTCGCGCCGAGTGCTGGGAGACATCGGCAACCTGCTCGCGCTGCTGCGGGCAGGGGAGGAGCCGACCGACGCTCCGCAACCGGGGTTCGCCGACCTCGACAGCCTGATCGATGAGTTCCGCGCCTCCGGTCTCGACGTCACGGTGCGCCGGGAGCGCGCGACGATCGAGCTCTCCCCCGGCGCGCAGAACGTCATGCATCGCGTGATCCAGGAGTCATTGACCAACGCGCTACGGCACGGCAGCGAACCCCGTGCCCACGTCCTCATCACCGGCGATGACGACGCGATGCGGGTGATCGTGACCAACCCGGTCGATGTGGCGGCACTGCGTCCCGCGACTCCGGGAGGGTACGGGCTGCAAGGCCTGCGAGAGCGGGTGGCGTCGGTGGGAGGAGCGTTCTCCGCTGAACTTCGGGGCGGCCTGTTCCGCGTGGAAGCGACGTTCCCCGGGAAGGAGGAGACATGATCTCCCTGCTCATCGTCGATGACCAACCGCTCATTCGCACCGCCGTGCGCGGTCTGCTGCGGGTGAGCGGAGACATCGAGGTCGTCGCGGAGGGAGCCGATGGCGTCGAGGCGGTCAACCTCGCGCACGAGCATCGGCCGAACGTCGTCCTGATGGACATCCGAATGCCGCACCTGGGCGGGATCGAGGCCACCGAGCAGATCTGCGCCGACCCGGAGCTTGCCGCCACGCGTGTTCTCATCCTCACCACGTTCGAGGAGGACGAATACGTCCTCGCCGCGTTGCGCGCCGGGGCCAGCGGATTCATCGGGAAGGCGGCGGAACCTGATGAGATCGTCCGCGCGGTGCGGGCTATCAGCGCTGGAGAATCCTTGCTCTCGCCGGCTGCCACGCGAGCGCTGATCGAGCGTCACCTCCGCGTCGACTCGATCGCCACCCTCCCCGCAACGGAGACCGCGGATCTGCGGATCCTCACGCTGCGGGAACGAGAGGTGCTGCAGCTCATCGGGCATGGTCTGAGCAACCAGCAGATCGCCGATCGGTTCGTGATCTCCCCGCTCACCGTGAAGACCCACATCAATCGCATCATGTCGAAACTCGACGCCCGCGATCGTGCGCAGCTGGTGATTCGCGCCTACGAGTCCGGGCTCGTGGTGCCCGGAAGCGATGGCCTGCACCGATAGCGCATCCGAGCGTGACGAGGGGTGTTCGGGATGGACTCGTGAGGACCGCCTCAGCGCAGAAGAGCGAACTGCTCCGCCTTGTGCGTCGGCCCGACGATGAGCACGGTGTCGCCCGCGGTCAGCACCGTCGCGTTGTCCGCGTTCTGCCAGGGTGCGTCGCCGTGCTGGAAGGCGGCGATGGTGATCCCGTGGGACGTGCGGATCCCCGTGGTGCCGAGCGGCTTGTCATGCAGGACCGCGGGCGCAGGGGTCTTCACGAGCGCGTATCCGGGGGCCACCTCGATGAAATCAAGGGCGGCACCGCGCACCAGGTGAGCCACACGACGCCCCATGTCCTTCTCGGGATAGATCACGTGGTGCACGCCGAGCTGCTCGAGGATGAGCCCATGACGGTCGTCCATTGCCTTCGCCCAGATGACAGGGGTGCCCATGCTGAGGAGGATCGAGCACGCGAGAATAGAGGCGGAGACGTCGTCGCCGATCGCGACCACAACGCGGTCGAACTCGTTGATGGCGAGTTGACGCAGCGCTTCCTCTCGAGTGGCATCCGCGCGCACCACTTGCGTGAGCTCACCATTGTGGATCTGGACGAGGTCTTCCGACACGTCGATGCCGAGCACTTCGGTGCCGCCGGTCATGAGCTCCATCGCGAGGGCGCTGCCGAAGCGACCGAGGCCGATGACGGCGACGGAGTCGGCTTCGGCCAACCGGCGAGAAGCGCTGGCGGCGAAGAGGGAGAACTTACCCAATGGCGGGCCTTTCCTTCGGGAACTGATACAGCATGCGGCGCTCGCGCAAGGCGATGGCGCTGCCGAGCGTCAGGGGGCCGAGACGGCCGAGGAACATGAGGAGGATGAGGACGATCTTGCCCGCAGCAGGCAGATCCGCGGTGATGCCGGTGGAGAGCCCGACGGTGCCGAACGCTGACACGGCTTCGAACAGCACCCGATCGAGGGCATGATCGGTCAGCATCAGGAGGGCGACGGTTCCCGCGATCACGGCGCCGACGGCGACGAGGACAACTGTGATGGCTTGGCGGTGTACGGCTCGGCTCAGGCGCTTGCCGAAGACGTTCACCTCGGGGTCGCCACGCAGCTCGGCGATCATGACGAAGAACAGCACCGCGAAGGTGGTGATCTTGATGCCTCCCGCGGTTCCCGCGGGACCACCGCCGATGAACATCAGCACGTCCATGCCGAGCCAACTCGCATCATGCATCCCACCGATGTCGATCGAGTTGAACCCGGCGGTGCGAGTCTGCACAGACTGGAAGAACGCCGCGAGGATCCTCGACCCCGGATCGAGGCCACCGAGCGTCTTCGGGTTGTCCCACTCGATGACTGCCAGATAGAGCGTTCCGATCGCCAGCAGGGTCATGGTCCCCGTGAGCACGAGCTTGGTGTTCATCGTCCAGTGCAGGGGGCGGCCGAACTCTTTTCGCAACTGCATGATGACCGGGAACCCGATCCCGCCGAGGATGATGGCGGCCGCGATCGGAAGACAGATGAAGGGATCGGAGACGAACCCCATCAGATTGTCGGTGAACAGGGCGAATCCGGCGTTGTTGAACGATGACACGGCAAGAAAGCCCGCGTGTGCGAACGCCTCTCCGAGACCGTATCCGTAACCGAAGACGAAACGCGGCCACAGCAGCAGCGCCACGATGACCTCGATGATCACCGTGATGCCCAGAATGCCGCGGACCAGCCCGCGGATATCCGCGAACCCCACGGCCTTGGTCTCCGCGGCTGTGTTCACCCGCGCGCGGACGGAGAGCTTACGGGCGAGCACCATGCCGATGAGCGAGGCGCAGATCATGATCCCGAGGCCACCGAACTGAATCAGCGCCAGAATCACGACCTGGCCGAACGGCGTCCAGTAGGTCGCCGTGTCGACGGTGGCTAGACCCGTCACGCACACCGCGGAGGTAGCGGTGAACAGCGCGTCGACGAAGCTGGCCTCACCGGGCCCCTGCCGAGCGATGGGGAGCATGAGCAGAGCAGTTCCCACGGCGATGGCCGCTGCGAAGCCGATGACGACGATCTGCGCGGGGTGGAGAGTGCGGTGGCGGTGTTGCCGCCGAGTGCCGGCTCGCATGAGCGGGGTGTGATCCACCGCGCCAATATAGCGGCTTCGGCTGGTGACCTCGCCGCGAGTCGCCGCACGGCCCGGACGGACTGCGCGCGGGCACCGGGTTCCTCCTGACCGGCACCCGACAGAAACGCGCCGCCAGATGTGCGCAATTGCATATTCCAACCTCTGTTCGGGGCTGAATCGGTGAACTAGCCTGCACAGCATGACGATGGAGTTGACCGGCCGGCGCGCGTTGATCACCGGCGGGGCGAGCGGGATCGGGCGGGCATGTGCACAGGCGCTGGCGCGCGCCGGCGCCGACGTGATCGTCGCGGATCGAGATGAGTCCGCTGCGCGTGCCGTCGGCGCCGAGGTGGGAGGGGAGGTGATGGTCGTCGACCTGTCGGATCTGGAGAGCGTCGCATCGCTCGCCGTCGATGTCGACATCCTCGTCAACAACGCGGGAACTCAGACCATCGCTCCCGTGGAGGAGTTCGACCCCGCCACCTTCCGCCGCATGATCGACCTCATGGTGACGGCCCCGTTCCTTCTCACTCGCGCCGCGCTGCCGCAGATGTATGAGCGCGGGTGGGGGCGGATCGTGAACATCAGTTCCGTCCATGGGGTACGTGCCAGTGCGTACAAGGTGGCGTACGTCACCGCGAAGCACGCGCTGGAGGGCATGTCCAAGGTCGTGGCGCTGGAGGGGGGAGCGCGCGGCGTCACCAGCAATTGCGTCAATCCCGGCTACGTGCGCACTCCGCTTGTAGAGAAGCAGATCGCCGATCAGGCGCGGGTGCACGGGATCGCACCGAGCGAGGTGGTGGAGCGGATCATGCTGACCGAATCCGCCATCAAGCGACTGCTCGAACCTGACGAAGTGGCGGCTCTCGTGCTGTGGCTGTGCGGAGCCAGCGCGGGCATGGTGACCGGCACCTCGCACCTCATGGACGGCGGATGGAGCGCGCGGTGAGGCTGCACGTGCGCGAATACGGCACCGCCGGTGGGCCGGAGGTGCTGGCGATCCATGGCATCACCGCCCACGGCGGCTCATGGGCGGCCGTTTCGGCGCTGTTGCCGCAGCACCGCGTCATCGCGCCGGACCTGCGTGGCCGAGCGGGAAGTCGTGATCTGCCGGGTCCGTTCGGGCTGCGACGGCACGCGGACGATCTCGCCGCTCTGCTTCGCGCTCGCGGCGGAGCGCCTCGAGTGGTGACCGGGCATTCGATGGGCGCGTTCGTCGCCGTCGCGCTTGCGTCTGCGTACCCCGAGCTGGTCGAGCGCCTCGTGCTCGTTGACGGCGGACTTCCGCTCGAACTGCCGGAGGGAGCGACGCCCACCGACACCGCACGTCTTCTCGGCCCGGCGGCCGAGCGCCTGCAGCGCACGTTCGCCCACGCCGACGAGTATCTCGACTTCTGGCGTGCGCATCCCGCGATCGGACCGTACTGGCCGGCGACGTGGGACGCCTACGCGCGAGACGATCTCATCGGCGCCGAGCCGGAGCTGCGCGCCTCCGCGTCCGCCGCCGCGATGATCGCCGACGGTACGGAGCTGTACGGTCCGGACTGGTATCTCGCGGCTCTCCGTTCGCTGCGGATGCCCGTGTCGGTGCTGCGCGCGCCGCGCGGGCTGCTGGACGCCGATCCGCTCTACCCGTGCGGTGCCATCGAGGCGTTCCGCTCGCTTATCCCGCAGCTTCACCTCATCGAGGTGGACGACGTGAACCACTACACGGTGCTGTTCTCCGATCGCGGCGCCGCCGTGGTCGCCCAGGCCATCGAACATCCCTGACAGGAGCAGTCATGAGCGATCTCTTCCCCGGAATCACCACGCACCGCGTCGCATCGTCGCGCTACGCCGCCAACGTGCTGGAACGGCCTGGTGAGGGTGAGGTCGTGGTGTTCATCCACGGCAATGTCTCGTCGGCCGCCTTCTACCAGCCGACGATGCTGGCGCTGCCTCGCGAGTATCGCGCGCTCGCGATCGACCTGCGTGGATTCGGTGCGAGCGAGACGCTGCCGGTGGACGCGACCCGCGGTCTCCGCGATTTCTCGGACGACGTGATCTCGGTGCTGGACGCACTCGACGTGGAGCGGGCCCACGTGGTCGGCTGGAGCATGGGCGGCGGTGTGGCCATGCAGCTGCTGCTGGATGCGCCGGACCGTGTCTCCTCGCTCTCGCTGGAGGCACCCGTCTCGCCGTACGGCTTCGGAGGCACCCACGGTGCGGACGGCCTCCGCAACGACGATGACGGCGCAGGCACCGGAGGCGGCGGCGCGAATCCCGATTTCGTCGCCCGCCTGCGTGCCGGGGACCTGACCGCGGACGCCCCCACGTCGCCGCGGTCCGTGCTGCGCAGCGCCTACGTGGCGCATCCCGATGCACAGGCTGAGCACGAGGATGTCTGGGTGAGGTCGATGCTCACCACGTCCACCGGCGAGGGCAACTACCCGGGCGACAGCGTTCCCTCGTCGAACTGGCCGGGCTTTGCCGCCGGGAATCGGGGAGTGCTCAACACGATGGCGCCGCAGCACTTCGACGTGTCTGGCATCGCCGATGCCCCGCACCGGCCGCCGATTCTGTGGGTGCACGGCGCTGGTGACGTGATCGTGTCCGACACGTCGCTCTTTGATCTGAACCACCTCGGCGCACTGGGCGTGATTCCGGGTTGGCCGGGTGCGGAGGTGGCGCCGGCGCAGCCGATGAAGCAGCAGACCCGCGCCATGCTGGCTCGGTACGCGGCGGCGGGCGGTGTGGTGCGCGAGGTCGAGATCACCGGTGCCGGCCATGCGCCGCACCTGGATGACGCTCCACGCTTCGACGCGGAACTCGCCGCGCACCTCGCGGCGGTCGACGTCGCCTAGACTGCATCAGAAGCGGGTTCATCGGTTGCTGTTTCGGCCCACTCGTCCGGAGGACGGTTGAGGTGTGCGCCCTGGTGAACGGACTCGCCTCCACTCGCCGTGGCTGCCCGCTTCGTCGCCCCGCGCCCGGGGTGCGCCCTCGACGCCGATCGCGTCGCTTCGACCACGGGCGCACCCCGCTGCCTCACGGGGATGACTCTCGGTCAGCCCAGCTGCGCCGCGATGGCCGCCGAGTCGATGAAGATGCGTTCCGAGATGACGCGGTCGTCACCGTTGAACGTGATGACGGCGATCATCTCCAAAGAGATGGTGCGACCGCTGGGTGCCAGCCCCGCGTAGGTGCCATCGTGTGTTCCGTCGAAACGCACGTGCATCGCTCCGGTGTCGCCTTCTTGTCCGAGCGGCGTGATCGTCGCGCGGAGGTCGCTGAATCCCTCGAAGAGTGCCAACTCCCGCGTGCGCAGAGCCTCCAGGCCGCTCTGCGGGCCGGTGAGGGGCGAGTCGTAGTTCGCGGGTTCTGCCCACAGAGTGAGGATCGTGTCGGCGTCGTGCGCGTTGACGGCCGCAGCTGCGCGCTGGGCGAAGTCGTGAATCTGCATGGCGTGATCTCCTTCGATCAATGGGTCAATGTGTCGCCGTTGCCGAGCAGCAGGCCCGGGGCCTTCTGAGCACCTGTCTCGCCGCGCGCGGGTGCTGAGTGTGGTGTGACACGGTAGCCATTAGTTAAACAAACCGGTCGGTCTATTAAAAGGGGACTATACTGCCCCTGTGTCACCACGTCCACCTTCCCTCGGATCCGGCCGGCGTGTCGGACGGCCGGCAGGCCCCACCGCACAGGGCGCTGCCTCGCGTGAGGTGATCGTCGACGCGGCGGCGGGCGTCTTCGCGCGAATGGGGTATGACCGGGCCCGCATGGCCGACATCGTCGAGGCGAGCGGGCTGTCGAAGGGCTCGGTGTACTTCCACTTCGACAGCAAGGAGGCGCTTGCCGTCGCGGTCTTGGAAATCCGCCAGGCGCGCTGGCTTCATGACGTCGAGCTGCTGCTGGATGCGGGCGCGCAGGGCACCCCGCGGCTGCGACGACTGCTGCCGGCGATGATCGAGCTCCACCAGAACGACCCCGAGGCGTGGGTGATCTCGCGGCTCACCCAGAGCCTGTCCGCGGTCGAATCGACCCGCGAGCTGGCCGCGGAGATGACTCAGCGGTGGATCGATCTCGTGGCCGGTCTGATCAACGATGCCGCCGGCTCGGAACGGCCGGACGCGGAACTCCTCGCGACCGTCTTCGTCGGTGCGTTCGACGGGTTGAAAGTCACCGTCGACATCACCCGAGCACCGGACCGGGAAGCGGCGGCACGCGCGCTCGCGGACGGCGGGGCGGTGCTCGAGCGGATGCTGCTGTCCGCTGCCGGTGTCGCCGCAGAGTAGGCGCGACGACAGGGGCTCTCGGGCGGCCGGCGACGTCGCGTGAGGGTCGAGTGATCAGTCCTCGTCGAGGGGGTGCCGCACAGGGGATCGCGGCGGTCGCGCGTTATTCGTCGCCGTCAGCTTCAGCTTCAGCTTCAACCCTGCGAGGTTTGCGCCCCGTGAGCTGCCAGGCGAGGACCAAGCCGATGCCGAGGAGCGCCGCGCTGCCACCCAGCCACATCCCGACGCTGGTCTCCACGCCCATGACGGATGTGTGCCAGTCGCGGCAGTATGAGCGGGCGCTGTCCTGCGCGTCAACGCACATGCCCGCCGGGAACAGGGGCGCGAACAGCACGAACGCGACGAACAGCGCACCGGCCCCGGTCCAGAGCAGAGCTTTCGTGCGTGCCGACATGCTTCATTCCTACACCGGAGGAGAGCGCGTGGGGTGGACGGCTTCGGTGGCACGCACATTGCCGGTGGGTTGCCACGGCGACCGGGGTTCGCCAAGACGGCGGCGGTTTGCCAGGACGGCGATGTATCACTCGGCGACCCTGGGGGCGGGCCCGGGGCATCCACGCGCGGCCCCGAGCCCGCCGGTTCACGCAGTCGTGGCCGACGTCTCGTAGGTGACCCAGCGCGTTCGCGTGGCGAGCGTGTCGTACAGCGCCTGTGCCTGGTGGTTGTCGTCCGCCGTCACCCACTGCACGAAGCCGCGTCCCTGGCTCGCGGCGAGGTGGCGCAGGTCCTGGATGAGCGCACGCCCGACGCCACGGCCACGCGCGGACGGAGCCGTGAACAGGTCGTCGAGGAAGACGCCCGTGGTGCCCGTGTAGGGAGAAGAGATCGGGCGGTGATGTGCGAACCCCACCAGCTCGCCGTCGATCTCTGCCACCAGCGCAGAGCATTCATGGGTGGGATCGGTGAGCCACGCCCACGCACGCGAGACGACATCCTCCGATTCCGTCAGCTGGTAGAACTCGCGGTACTGCCGGAACAGCTCTCGCCACGACGACTCGTCATTCGCGCGGAGAGGGCGAACGGTCGGCCGTGGGTGAGACAGTAACGGCTGGGTCAAACCGGGAGAAACGATACTCTGTTCATTCATGGGGCAAGATAACAGATCGCGCGAGATCGCCGATCACCTCCGCGGGCAGATTCTCGGAATGAGCGCGGGGACGCGGCTGCCCGGCGTGCGTGAGCTGTCGGCGCGATTCCACGCGAGTGCTGCGACGATATCCAGCGCGCTCGCGGAGCTCACGGCGCGTGGGCTCGTTCGGGCTGAACCCGGCCGCGGAACCTTCGTCATCGGTCGCGGGCACAGCTCACGACCCGACTACGCCTGGCAGTCGCAGGCTCTCGGTCCCGTGCGCGTCGATGCCGATCGCGCCTCGCGTTTGGGAGCCCATGGCCAGCCGGAACAGCTCCCGCTCTCGTGGGGCTATCTGGCCGACGAGTTGCAGCCGACCGAGCACCTGCGCCGCATCAGCGCCCGCGTCGCGCGATCGGCGCGGGGATGGGGCCTCACTCCGCCCGCCGGTTCTGCGGAACTGCGTCGACTGATCGCGGCCGAGTATCGGGCGCAGCCCGAGGATGTGCAGATCGTGCCGGGTGGCCAGCAGGGTCTGGTGTTTGCATTCCGCACCCTCGCGGAGCCCGGTGAGACGATCGTGATGGAGAGTCCCACCTACCCCGGCGCCATCCTCGCTGCGCAGAGCGCCGGATTGCGGATCGCGGCAGTACCCGCCGATGCCGAAGGCATCCGAATCGACCTGCTCGCGGATGAACTGGAACGAACCCGAGCGCGGGTCGTATACCTCCAACCGGCGTTCGCGAACCCGACCGGAGCGGTGATGAGCGAACACCGTCGCCGCGAAGCCCTCGCGCTCGCCGCCGCCCGCGGTGCGTTCATCGTCGAGGATGACTGGGCTCGCCACCTCGGACTGGAGCGTCCCGCTCCGGCGCCGCTGTTCACTGCGGACACCGACGGACACGTGGTGAGCATCACGACGCTCGCGAAGCCGGTATCGCCCGGACTGCGGGTGGGCGCGATCATCGCGCGGGGGCCCGCCGGGGCGCGGCTGCGCGCATCACGGATCGCCGATGACCTCGGGGTCTCGCCCCTGATGCAGGAGATCGCGTTCGAGTTCCTGTCCTCCAGCGAATGGGGGCGGCATCGCAAACGCCTGCGCATCGCGCTGAGCGATCGGCGCGATGCTCTGCTTGCGGCCGTCGCCACGAACGATGACCTGCAGGTGCCGCATGTGCCACAGGGTGGCCTGCACCTGTGGGTGCGGTTGCCGGGCGATGTCGACACCCGTGCTCTCAGCCGGGCGGCGCACACGGCGGGAGTGCTGGTGGGGGATGGCAGCCACTACTTCGTCGACGAGCCCCCGGCACCCTTCGTGCGGCTGTCGTTCGGTGCGGCATCTCCGCCGCAGATGGCCGAGGGCGTGCGCCGACTGGAGGGCGTGCTGCACTGATGCGGTGCTGCGTTGGCGTCGTGCTGCGGTCGCGTCGTGGTGCCTACATCCTGCTGCGCTGACGTCGTGCTGAGCTGACGTCGTGCTGCACGCAGGCTCTTTCGAGCGGGCACGGCATAGGCTCGCGGGGTGTCGCAGCCTCACCCCCACCGCCGTCCCGTCGGGCGTGCCCGGGTGTGGGCCGCCGCCGTCACGGCGCTCATGGTTCTGCTGCTCGCGGTGATGGCGGGAATAGCCGTCCCGGGGTTGATCGGCACCCTTTCCGCTGTCGCATTGCCGTGGCTCTGGCTACCCGCTGCGCTCGTCATCGTGGGCGGGTTCTGGTGGTGGCGACGGCGTTGGATCGCCCTGCTGCCGGCGCTGGTCTGGATCGTCGCGACGGCATCATCGCTGACCTGGTTCCCGCCCGCGGCCCTCGATGGCGATGGTGTCATCGTCGCGGCCAGCCAGAACGTCGAGGCGGGCTCAGGAACCGCCGCGGAGTCGGCGGCGGCGCTCATCGATCGAGGGGCCGACCTCATCGCGCTGACCGAGCTGGATGCACAGTCCCGTGACGACGCGATCGGCGCGCTCGAGGACTCGCATCCCTACCGGTACGTCGTCGGCACGGTGGGTCTGTGGAGTACGTCCCCGATCATCGACGCGGAGGCGCTGGATCTCGGTCTCGGGTGGCAGCGTGCACTGCGGGCGGAGATCGAGAGTCCCGCGGGCCCGATCAGCGTCTACGTGGTGCACGCCGCCTCCTTCCGTCCCGGCGTGCAGGACGAGCGGGATGCCATGCTCACCGCGCTCGGGGATCTGATCGCGGCGGACGATCATGACCGGATCCTGGCCCTCGGCGACTTCAATGCTGCCGGTGCAGACCCGGTCCTCGCGGGCATTCGCTCGCGCCTGGCGGAACCGGGCCAGTCCTCGTTCGGCTTCGGGTTCACCTGGCCGGCGAACCTGCCGTCCGCGCGCATCGACCACATCTTCCAGCGTGGCTTCGATGCCGGTGGTGCCGAGACGCTTCGCGCCGGAGCCAGCGATCATCTCGCCGTCCTCGTCGCTCTCCGTTTCCGCTCGTAGCGTGCTCAGGCCCGCCAGAAGATGGCGACGCCGGCGTTGATCACGGCCAGGGCTCCGATACTCCAGAACGCCACGTTCGTGGGGCGCCCGGCCTTCTCCCGCGTGATCACGACGCCGAACGCCCCGCCGATGGCGAATGCCAGCACCAGCTTCACGGCGAGCTTGATGTAATTGAGGTGGACGTCCGCGGGGAACGGGATCGCGAGGATCAGTCCAGAGACGATCATCACACCGAGTCCGGTGCGAAACAGGGTGGTGGTGACGTACTGACGACGTGCGGCCTGGACGGCCCACCCACCGAGGAGGAGCGCGAAGCCGACGAGGTGGATCAGCACGAGCAGTTCGCGCAGCAGAAGCAGGATGTTCATGAGTCTCCGAGGTGAGGTGTAGAGGTGCGACGGGCTCGCGCCCGGGGGAGCAGGAATGCGCCGGCGATCAGCCAGATCCCACCGCCGAAGCGAACGATCGGCAGCAGGAACTGCAGCGGATCGATCGCCAGGGCGAGGAAGGAGATCTCGCCGAGGAGTGCGATGAGCAGGCCAGCGAGAGCGAACCAGCGCGGGACGAATCTCAGGATGAGTGCAGGCACCGCGATGCCGGCGATGAGCAGGCCGACCCCCACCGCGTAGCCGATGCCACCGAGCGCGAACGCGAAGCGGGCGAGGGCTGCGGCGATGCCGGCGTCGGCAGCCTCGGGGCCGGCGACGATGGACCAGCTCGCGAGAGCCGAGAGCATCAGCATCACCGAGGCGGCGATTCCGCCGTACAGTCCGATCGCCGGGCCCGGCACGCGTACTCCGAGTCGGAGCTGGCGAGCGTACGCGGAGGCCGCGAGGATTCCGAGCGGCACCGCGGCGCCGAGCTGGAGCGTGGCGGCGACCCGTACCGCAAGGGCGTGCGCCGTGTACCACTCGGACAGCTGTGACGCCGGCGCGAACGGTGCCGGGGCAGAGCCGCTCCCGAGAACCAGGACGAGAACGCCGGCAACGGTGAGAGCGAACGTCACGATCGCGAGCGGGCCGAGCGGTGGCCCGCCGCTGCGTGATGGGTGTGAAGATGAATCGGTCATAGAGGAAATCATGCACAGTGTGAATCATTCTGTCAACTAAGGTATGCTGAATTCATGAACGCGCCACGTCAACCGCAGCGCACCGGGTTTCTGCTCTCGCAACTCGGTGCCTTCGCGTCGTCGCGCTTTGCCGAGCTGATCAAGCCGATGGGACTCACACCCGCCACTGCCGGGGTGCTGCGCATCCTGGCGCGCACTCCGGGTCTCAGCCAGCGCACGCTCGCCGATCGGCTGGGGTCTGTGCCGAGTCGGGTGGTGGTTCTCGTGGACTCGCTGGAGAGTGCGGGGCTGGTGTCTCGCACGCGGGACCCTGACGACCGGCGTCATCACCGGCTGGATCTCACCGAGGAAGGACGTGCGGTTCTCGGGCAGCTGCGTGGCGCGGCGGAGCAGCAGAACGCCGACATCCTTGACGTGCTGTCGGAGGAGGATCGCGCCGCGTTCGCCGAGCTGATTGCGCGCCTGGCGGGGGCGCACGGCCTGGATCCGGACGTGCACCGCGGATACGGATCGGCTGCTGCGACGCCCTGAGGCCCGCGGGGGCGATCGCGATGTCCGCTCAGCGGCGGGAGGCGACGGCAGCCTCGGTGCGGCTCGCCACGCCGAGCTTTCGCAGGATGGCGGAGACGTGCACGCTTGCGGTCTTGGCGCTGATGAACAGGCGTTCGCCGATCTGCCGGTTGGTGAGACCTTCGGCGACGAGATCGAGTACCTGCTGCTCGCGTGCGGTCAGCGCGTCGGAGGCGGGGGCAAGCACCGCGTCGTGACGCGTGACACGTGCGAGCCCGGCGTCACGGATGAATGAGGCCGCGCGCTGCTGTACCTGCTGATGGCCCAGCGCGTTCGCCAGCTCTGACGCGGTCGCCGCCTGTTCTGCCGCACTCACACGATCGCCCGCGGTCAGCTGCAGGCGCGCGAGTTCGAGTCGGAGGACGGGACGGAAGATCGCGGGTACGTCGTCGTTCTCGGCGACCGGAAGGGCCGCACGGAGCGTGGCGATGTCACCGCTCAACACGGCGGTGAGCACGGTGTCCCAGTGCGGGATCCGCAGCGCGGGCGGTCGAGCGTTCCATGCGGTGCTGAGCGCGTGCGCGGTGGCATCGGCGACGGTGTGGTGTCCGTCCGCGCGGAGATCGGTGACCACCCGCGCGCCCTCCAGTAGGAGCCGCGAGACCTGCGCCAGCGGGGGTCCGGGATCGTCGATGACCGTGGTGAGGACACCCGCAGCGCCCATCGAGTCGCCGGCGCCCAGGTTGACCAGCAGCTCCACGCTGCGCAGCGAGAACCAGACCTGGCGCTCGACGTCGGAGATGGCGGCCGCGATGGGACGCCATTCGTTGAGCAGCTGCGTCGCCTCCGCTATGCGCCCGCGCCACACCAGGATGCGGATGCGGGACATGGTGGCGTACACGCGGAAGATCTGCAGCGTGCGCAGCGCGAGGTCGCGGGACATCGCCTCCTCGGCACGATCGATCTCGCCCAGTTCGATCAGCGGTTCGACCAGGTTGTGGGCGAGCACCGAGCCGGTCGCGCGCTCCACCCCGAGGCGGCGAGAGTGCGTCACGCCGAGCTGTGCGACCTCCACGGCCTCGCGGAAGCGACCGAGGTTGTGAAGGGCGTCGGCGTAATTGACGCGGTATCGCAGCTGAGCGTCGTGGTCGGAGGCGTGTTGCCAGGACACACGCAGGTCGGCGAGGCCGGCATCGACGTCGCCGAGGTGAATGCGACTGCAGCCGCGCAGATTAGCCGCGACCGACATGGCATTGTCGAAGCCGGAGGCCTCGGCGATGCGAAACGCCTCGTCGGTGGTCTCGATGGCTTCAGCGAGCCGCGCGCTGGTGAGGTAGCGCCCGCTGAGGTAGTTGAGCAGCGACGCGCGTAACTGATCTTCGTCGAGATGTCCGTCGAGGATTGTGAGGGCCTCGCCGAGCAGCTCCACCGTGCCGGGCTTGCCGAGGTTCTGGAGATACAGGGCGCGGTCGCGCAGCAGCCGTGCATGCAGGGCTGGGTCGGCCGTGCGCGGATGCAGCTCGTCCAGGGCCAGCGTGACCACGGTGAGCGCACGTTCGGCATCGCCGCCGTTGCGCAGGATCGACCCGAGTCGGGCGAGGAACGGGATGCGCCCGATGCCCGCCACCGCGTCGGCATCGGGCACCTGATCCCAGAGCTCCAGCGCCAGTTCGCCGAACCGTGCCGCGGTGGAGAACGCGTAGCTGTCTTTTGCCTGCTGCATGGCGCGCACCGCTGCCTCGAGCGCTCGTTCCGGGTCGTGCGCCTGGTGCCAGTGGAAGGCGAGGCTGGATGCCGCACCGCCGGCCGCCTGGATCGCCTTCGCGTAGGAGCGATGCAGGCGTGCCCGTTCGCCGGGCAGCAGGTCGTCGTGGATGGCCTCGCGCAGCAGCGCGTGCCGGAACGCATACGAATCGTCGTCGCGCACCGTGAGGATGCCTGCCACGACCGCTTCCCGCAGGGCTTCGTCGAGACTTTCACCGGTGCGGCCGGACACCGCCGCCAGGAGGTCGTGAGCGATGGCGCCATCGCACGCGGATGCCAGCCGGACCGTGCGGCGAGCGTCATCGCCAAGGGCGTCGAAGCGGGCGAGGAGGACGTCGCGCAGGGTCTCTGGTAGCGGCCCTTCCGCGTTGCACACCAGCTCCTCGACGAAGAACGGCACACCCTCGCTGCGCTGCAGCAGGCGCGCGATCGTGGCGTCGTCCATCGGTCCGCGCAGCCCCACCACCAGCTCTCGCACCGCGCTTGCATCGAGGCGGGGGAGCGTGATCCGCTCGAGCAGCCGCGCGCGCTCGGACTCGGCGAGGAAGGTGCGGACGGCACCACCACGGCGCACTTCATCCGTGCGGCAGGTGAGCACGAACAACACCCGCCGCCCCGCGAGAGCGCGCAGCAGGAACGACAGCATCGACAGCGTGGCGGCGTCGGCCCAGTGCAGATCCTCGACGATCACCACCACGGGCCGTGCCGCAGATGCTGCCTCGAGCAGATTGGCGATGGTTTCGCCGAGCGCCTCCGGGCGGACGCTGGACCGGTCGAGCGGAGTGGCGGCAGGGTCGGGGAGCAGGAGTTGAAGCGCGTTACGGCTGGGACCTGCGGCGGCATCGGCGCGCTCTCCGAGTTCATCGAGAAGGCCTCGCAGGATCGCGGGAAGCGGACCGAAGGGCGCGGGGGTGGAGCCGTAGTCGAGACACCAGCCGGTGAGCACGGTGGCCTCGTCGACAAGCTGCCGACGAAACTCGCTGGTCAGCCGGGACTTGCCGATGCCGGCTTCGCCGGCGATGAGCGCGGAGGCCGGTTCGCCCCGCTCCGCAGCACGCAGCGCCTCGTGGAGGAGCGCGAGCTCTGCGTCGCGCCCCACCATCTCCGGCGCTGTGGTGGCTGACATGGCTTCATCATGCCAGCCACCTCGGACATTGGAACGGCGGTCGATCACGCCGTGTGCGGGGCGCACTCCGCGCGCTCGCGCGGTGCTCGGCGGGCGGTCGTCGCGCCTGCCGCAGTCATCTGATCAACCAGCCGACGCAGCAGGCTCGGGCGGGGCACGATGCGCTCGGCGGCGATGCGTGCGCGCTCGGCGTTGATCACCGCCTGCTCCAGCTCGACAGCCGCGAGATACTCGTTCACGTAGGTGTTGAGGTCCATGACACTCTCCTTCTTCGGTACCCCTACGCTCCTCTCTGAGGTGGGTGCGACCCATCCGGCAGATGCCTAATATCTGAGCCCGAGGGGCCTCAGATCTGGGGGTACCTGGAGACCCCTCGGCTCACACCGCCGGTGCGGCGGTGGAGGCGCGGACGATGAGCTGTGAGTCCAGCGGAGGAAGGCTGCTCACCCGCTCGCCGGCGATGGCCGTGAGTAGCAGCTCGACGGCAAGCGTGCCGCTGCGTGCGATCGGCATCCGCACGGTGGTGAGCGCCGGGGCGACCGCGCTCGCGAGGTCGATGTCGTCGATTCCCACGATGCTGATGTCGGTGGGGCAGCGTCGTCCGAGTTCCAGCAGACCGGCCTCCAGGCCGAGCGCGACGAGGTCGTTGTAGGCGACCACCGCGGTGGCGCCGCTGGCTGCCGTGGGTGCTGCCGCGGCGCGTCCGCCCTGAATGGATGCGGCCTGATGGCTGAGGCGGGTGAGGCGAATGCCGTATCGCTCGCAGGCCCGCGCCACCGTGTCCGCGCGTCGGGCGTCCGCCCAGGAGCCGTGCGGTCCTGAGGCGTAGGCGATGTGCGTGTGACCGAGCGCTGCGAGGTGCTCGATCGCCTGCGTCGGGCCGTGCTCGGTGTCCATCACGATGCTGGGCACGCCGGTGATGAGTCGGTTGATCACGACACAGGGGGCGGAGCCCACCAGGTCGATCACCTCGTCCTCAGGAAGGCGTGGGGAGCACAGGAGCATGCCGTCGAGTCTGCGCGCCTGCTCGATCTGCTTGCGCTCGCGGCGGAGATCCTCGTCGGCATCGAACACCACCGTGTGGTGACGGCCGTGCCAGGCCTGCCCCTGGATCGCTTTCAGCAGTGTTCCGTATACCGGGTTGGCGACGTCTGGGAGGATGACGCCGAAGGTGCGGGTGGCGGTCGAGGGCGATGTCCCGGTCACGTACCCGAGGTCGTTCGCAGCTTCGAGCACGCGATCAAGGGTGCCTTTTGCGAGTCGATCCGGCTCTCCGAAGGCGCGAGACGCGGTCGCGACGGACACGCCGGCCTTGCGCGCCACATCGGTCAGCTTCGCCGCCATGCCTCACCTCTCCCGTTGGAGTCATCCTATGTTCTCGCATTTCTGCAAACGATGTTGACAAAGTTGTACAAACCGTTGCAGACTCGGTTTCACCACGATCAGCGCCGCTCTCACCACGACTGCGGCTCGAGCAAAGGAGCCCAGCGTGACGAACGCCGCACCCGCCCTCCGCCGAGGAGAAGCCGCACTCGCGGCCGCGCCGACAGCGAACCCCGCGGGCGCCGGGATCCTCCACCTCGGACTGGGCAGCTTCCACCGCGCACACCAGGCGGTCTACACGGCGGCAGCACTCGCGGCCGAGGGCGGCGAGTGGGGAATCATCGGTGTGGCGTCACGCTCGCGCACGGTCGTGGACGGTCTTCGCGCGCAGGACTTCCTCTACTCGGTCGCGACGATCTCCCCGGACGCGGCATCGCTGAGCATCCCCGGCGTGCACACCGACGCTTTCGTGGGCGCGGATGAGCCGGCCCGCGTGGTCTCGCACATCGCCGATGCACGCACGCGGATCGTTACGCTCACGGTCACGGAGAACGGCTACAGCTACTCGCCCGCGACGCAGCACCTCGACGTGGAGGACGCCGGCATCCGGCGTGATCTGCAGGGCGGCGCGCCGCTCACCACGATCGGACAGCTCGCGCGCGGCCTTCAGGCTCGCGCGCTCGCCGGTGGTGCCCCGATGGCCGTCCTCAGCTGCGACAACCTCGCCGCCAATGGCAAGCACACCGAGAAGCTGGTCCGTGAGTTCCTGCAGGAGCTCCCCGCTGGAGAGGGCGCGGACACCCTCGCCTATCTCGACGCCGCGGTGTCGTTCCCGTCCAGCATGGTCGACCGCATCGTCCCGGCGACCACTCCCGCGCTGCGTGATCGTGTCGGTCTCCTGCTCGGCGCCTCGGATGCCGTACCCGTGCCCGCTGAACCCTTCAGCATGTGGGCCATCGAAGACGCCTTCCCCGGCGGACGACCCGCCTGGCAGGTGGGCGGAGCGGTGTTCACGGATGAGGTCGCCCGATACGAGCAGGTCAAGGTGCGTCTGCTCAACGGCACGCACTCTCTGATCGCCTATCTCGGTGCGCTCAGCGGCGTCGACACCATTCCCGAGGCCATCGGTCGCGCATCGATCGAGGAGGCGGCGCGCGCTGTGATCCGCGGCGAGTACGAGCCCTCGGTCGAGGCGCCCACGGGCCTCGATCTGCGTGACTACGAGGGCCAGCTGTTCGAGCGGTGGGCCAACAGCGCTCTCGGACATCGCACCAGTCAGGTCGGCAGCGACGGATCGGTGAAGCTGCGTCAGCGCATCCCGGAGCCCGCCCTGCTCGCTCTCGGCAACGGGCATCTGCCGCACCTGATCGCACTGACCGTGGCCGGGTACCTCTCCTGCATCGCGCCGCTTCCGGGATTCGATCCGGGTGCCCAAGCCGCCGCGATGACCGATCCGGCGCGCGACAGCCTGAGCGCGTTCGCCGCCACCGCGCGCAACGGCCGCGATCTCGCGCGGCACGTCATCGCCGATCTCCGCCTGTTCGGGGCGGAGCTGGCTTCGCAGGACGCATTCATCGAGCGCGTCGGCGATCTGGCCACCATGATCCAGCGACACGGCGTCGATGGCGCGATCGCGGACGCCGTCGACGCGGCGTCGAGCCCGACGAAGGGACAGCACTCATGAAGACTCTGGCCATCCACGGTGCCGAGGACATCCGCTGGGAAGACCGCGAGGTGCCGCAGCCGGGCCCCGGCGAGGTGCGCCTGCGGGTGTCGTTCGTCGGCATCTGCGGCTCCGATCTGCACTACTACTTCCACGGCGCCAACGGCGAGTACACCATCCGCGAGCCGCTGACCCCGGGTCACGAGCTCTCCGGCGTGGTGGACCTCGATCCCTCTGGACGGCTCGCACCCGGCACTCCCGTCACCGTCCACCCGGCCCGCTATGGAGCAGATGTCGCGGGGCTTGAGGATCGCCCGCACCTGCGCCCGGGTGGTGACTACCTCGGCAGCGCTGCGGCGGATCCACATCGGCAGGGGGGCGCGTCGGAGTACCTCCTGGTCGAAGACCACATGATCCGGGTGCTCCCGTCGTCGCTGCCGCTGGAGCGTGCCGCGCTGGCCGAGCCGCTTGCGGTGGCGCTGCACGCGGTGAATCTTGCCGGATCGATCGCCGACAAGCGCGTCCTCGTGATCGGCGCGGGTCCGATCGGACTCCTCGTGGTCGCGGCCGCGCGCCACGCGGGTGCCGATGTCATCGGCGCCAGCGACGTCCTGTTCGAGCCGCTGGAACGCGCTCGCAGCCTGGGCGCCACCGAGTTGTTCACGGTGGGGACGGACGCGATCGACGACGAGTCGTTTGACGTCGTCCTCGAATGCTCCGGTGTCGCGCCGGCGCTCACCCAGGCCGTCCGTGCCGCCCGCCGAGCGGGCACCGTCGTCCAAGTCGGCATGCTGCGAAACGCCGATATCCCGGTGAATCTCGCCCCGCTGCTCGCCAAGGAGCTCACCATTCGCGGTGCGTTCCGCTTCTCGACGGAGATCGACGACGCCGTCGCGCTGCTTGCTGCTTCCGACGAACTCGACCCCGTCATCTCACACGTCATTCCCGCCGCCGATGCGGTAGCGGCTTTCGAACTGGCCCGCGATTCCTCGGCGTCCGCGAAGGTCCTGCTGGCTCTCTGATCACCCCTGCACGCACATCACTACAAAGGAGTACCCCGATGAGCAGTTCCCCCGGTTCCGGAACCGCGACGTCCGCCCCCGCCCAGCGCTCGATGGGCGACCTCGTCCGCGCAGCCGTCTCTGGCTGGCTCGGCACGGCGCTGGAGTTCATGGACTTCCAGCTGTATTCGCTTGCAGCAGCACTGGTTTTCAGCCAGCTCTTCTTCGCCGGTGACGATCCCGGCATGGCGGTCGTCCTCGCGATGGCCACCTACGGTGTCGGATACATCGCCCGACCCATCGGCGCGTTCGTGTTCGCCCGGATCGGCGACCGCATCGGCCGCAAGAAGGTGCTGTTCTACACGATCCTGCTGATGGGTGCGGCGACCACCCTCATCGGTGTGCTGCCCACATACGACCAGGTGGGCCTCACGGCTCCGATCCTCCTCGTCCTGCTTCGGCTCGCACAGGGCTTCGGTGCGGGCGCGGAGATCTCCGGTGCCGGCGTCATGCTCTCCGAGTACGCCCCCAGTAACCGCCGCGGACTCGTGGCATCCCTCGTGGCGCTCGGCACCAACTGCGGCACCCTGTTCGCCTCGGCGATCTGGGCGATCCTGCTGGCCGTCATGATGGAGGCCGACGTGATCGCGTGGGGATGGCGCATCCCGTTCATCGCCAGCGCGATCATCATGCTCTTCGCCCTCTGGGTGCGATTCAACCTCAAAGAGAGCCCGGTGTTCGAAGAGCGCACCGACGTGGTCGACGGAAAGGCGTTGTCGCGCACGGACCTGGTGCAGCTCGCCACGCAGACCAACGACATCCGCACGCTCGAGTCGCTGCAGCGCAAGCCGATCAAGGCCATCATCGTGTCGTTCTTGCTGCGCTTCGGTCAGGCCGGCAACTCGGGTCTGGTGCAGACGTACCTCATCTCCTTCATCACGGTCACGCTCGCGATGTCGAAGGAGATCGGCCCCGAGGTCGTCATCGTGTCCTCCCTCATCGGCTTCATCACCATTCCGCTCATGGGTCTGCTGGGTGACCGGTTCGGTCGTCGTCGCATGTACATCATCATGTCCACGCTCTCGCTGCTGGTGATCGTTCCCGCGCTGCTGCTGGTGAACACGGCGGAGGCGACCCCGGTCTTCGTCGGGTACGCGCTCATTCACAACATCTCGGTGCTGGGTCTGGCGTCGATGGAGAACATCTCGATCCCCGAGATCTTCGGCGCCCGCAACCGCTACACCCTCACGGCCGTGGTGCGCGAGATCGCGGCGATCATCGCGACCGGTGTCGGCCCGATCGTCGCGGCCGCGTGGGTGGCTGCTGCCACCGGCAGCATCGTCCCGATCATGGTGCTCATGGGCATCTTCACCGCCTCGGCACTGGTCGCGGCGATCTGGGCCCCCGAATGGACCGGGCGCGATCTCACCGATCCGCGCGCGGCCATGTGACGACACCTCAGCACATCAACCCGGGTGCGGCGACCGCACGGTCGCCGCACCCCTTCCTCGAGGACCTGACATGACCATCGAACTCGTCGACGTCTCCATCACCAGCCCCGGACGCAACTTCGTCACGCTCAAGATCACCACCGCCGACGGCGTCGTTGGCTGGGGCGATGCCACCCTCAACGGACGTGAGCTTGCCGTGGCGTCCTATCTCTCCGACCACGTCGCGTCGATGCTCATCGGCCGCGACGAGGACCGCATCGAGGACACCTGGCAGTACCTGTACCGCAGCCCCTACTGGCGGCGCGGACCGGTGACGATGGCGGCGATCGCCGCGGTGGACATGGCGCTGTGGGACATCAAGGCCAAGAAGGCCGGGATGCCGCTGTACCAGCTGCTGGGCGGCGCGAGCCGGGAGGGCGTCCGCGTCTATGCGCACGCATCGGGCACCGACTACGCAGCGCTGAAGAACGCGATCACCGGATATCAGGAGCTCGGCTACACCGCCGTCCGCGTGCAGACCGGTGTCCCCGGCCTCGGCCAGATCTACGGCGTCTCGGCCAGTGGCCCCGGTGTGCGGTACGACTACGAGCCGGCGAAGCGGGTGCAGAACGGTCGACCCAGCGAGGAGACCTGGGACACCCGCAAGTACCTCAGCCACATGCCGGGCGTGTTCGCTCAGATCCGCGAGGATTTCGGCACCGACCTGCGGGTTCTGCACGATGGGCACCACCGGATGTCGCCCATTGAAGCAGCACGCTTCGCGAAGGACATCGAGCCGTACGACCTGTTCTGGCTGGAGGACTGCACGCCGGGGGAGGACCAGAGCGCACTGCGACTGGTGCGCCAGCACTCCACCACGCCGCTGGCCATCGGCGAGGTCTTCAACACCGTCTTCGACTACCAGACGCTCATCACCGAGCGCCTCATCGACTACGTGCGTTCCGCTGTGACGCACACCGGCGGCATCACCGCGATGAAGAAGCTGCTCGACTTCGCTGCCGTCTACGGCATCAAGTCCGGGATCCACGGACCGACGGACATCTCTCCGATCGGCATGGCCGCGGCGCTGCACCTGGACCTGGCGATCCACAACTTCGGCATCCAGGAGTACATGCCCCACAACGAGCAGACGCTCGAGGTGTTCCAGACGTCGTTCACGTTCGACCGCGGCTTCCTGCACCCGGGCGAACAGCCCGGTCTCGGCGTGGAGCTGGATGAGGCGGCCGCCGCAGGCTTCGACTACACGAAGGCGTACCTCCCGGTGAACCGCCTCGAGGACGGCACCGTCCACGACTGGTGAGCCGAACGCTCTCACTATCTGCGCTTCGCTGCTGCTATCCGAGCACATTCTGAGACCGGTCGGTGGTGTGGTCTCAGGAGGTGCTCCGAAGGGGCGGGCGTAGTGCGCAACGTGAGACCAACGCGGCGTGGGCGGCTCACACTGGCCGGGCGTCGGCCGCGACTTGCAGCGCCAGTTCGCAGAACATCGAATCGGCCCACGAGAACCACGCCCGCGAAAACTGCGTCGGATCGTCGACGTCAACGCTCTCGTGAATGTGTCCGGTGCCGCCATCGGTGGTGGCGATCAGCTCCAGCAGTCGGATGCGTTCGTCGGGCGTGCCAACGAGACCCTGGACGGCGAGCGCGATCGGCCACACCCGCTGGGGGAGGGAGTGCGGGCTGCCGATACCGCGCAACATACTCCCGCTGTACCAGTACGGGTTCGATGAGCTGAGGATCACGTCGCGCGTGGCTTGCCAGACCTCGCGGTCGATGACGTCGGGCGCGATGAGCGGCAGTGACAGCAATGACGGGGTGTTCGCATCGTCCATCACCAGCACGCCGCCGCGGCCGTCGACCTCGTAGGCGTAGATGTGCGCACCTTCGGGGCCCGCAACGATGCCGTGCCCCCGCACTCCGGTGGTGAGTTCGTCGGAGAGGTTCTCGGCGTCGTCGGCCAATGCCGCGTCGGCCAGCACCTCGCGGGCGATCTCGGCGATGGCCCGCAGTGCCTGCGCCGCGAACAGGTTCGCCGGGATGTTGTAGCCGTAGGTGCACGCGTCATCCGAGGGGCGGAACCCACCCCAGGTCATGCCGGTGCGGGCGACCTCGGAGCCCCGGCCCTCGCGGGCCAGGGTCTCGGTGGGGATCGTGGTCGCGCGCTCGAATCGGTACGGCGAGCGGTCATGATCCTGTTCGAGGCGGAGTTGAGCGACGATCATGCGCAGCACCTCGTGTCCGTCGGCATCGAGGAACGCCGTGCGTCCGGTGCGACGCCAGAGTGTGTGCGCCAAGGTGACGGGGTAGCAGAGGCTGTCGATCTCGTACTTCTGCTCCCAGACGTGTGGATCGTCGCAGACGTCCTCGGGGTCGTAGTGCGCACCGGTCGGGCCGTCGTTGAAGGCGTTCGCGTAGGGATCGTGGGCGATGAAGCCGAACTGGCGACGGACGACTGCCTCCACCAGATCGGCGAGCTGTGCGCTGCGGTCGAGAAACCGCAGGTAGGGGGTGAGCTGCGTGGTGGAATCGCGCAGCCACATCGCCGGGATGTCGCCGGTGATGATGAAGACTCGGCCGGCATCGTCGAAGCCGACGGTGTCAGTGAGCGTGCGCAGCAGCGCCGCCTCGACGAGATCTCCGATGCTCGCTCCACTCACCCGCCGCACGTCGTCTGCGGCGCTGCGGACGATCGCGCGGGTGTCGGCATCCGGAGCGAACGGGGTCGCGGTGTTCATCGAGTTCATCCTCCACGGTCTGTCATCGCATTATCCCCGTGATCCATCGCCACCTCCGCCTCGCGCCCGTGACGTGAGTCGTCTCCGCTGTGATTGCGTCATCCGCGCCCCGGCGTCTGCATGCTCACATCTGCGCCACCGAACCCCACGCCCCTCGTCCGCGTCACCGAAGCCCGCGAGGCTTCCGGCTGTGGGTGAGAATCCCCGCAACGCGGCAATTGTCGCCCACAGACAGAAGTCTCGCGGGCACATGGGCGGGGACGTCCGTAGGATTCACGCATGTCCTCCGCTGCCCGCACGATCGATCTTCCCGACCCGCACGACGGCGGCATCGACCGCTACAGCGTGGCGATTGTCAGAGAACCCGCTTCGCTGACGGATCTTCTCGCCGCGGTGCTCCGCATCGCCGCGCGAGGGGAGGGGCGCAGCTTCGTCATTCTCGACGACGCCGGTCAGTGCCTCTACACCAGCGGGCACGCGATCAATGGGCACGATCTCGATGACGGGGTGGAGTATCCGGACGACGATTCCCCGGAGGCGATCGACCGGTACGAAGCCGACCTCTTCACCACCGTGCTGGCGGCGTTGCGCGCGTCAGACCCGGCGGTGAACTGGGCGAGTGTTCCGGAGGAGTTCGCGACCAACGCCGAGGACATCGACGCGCTCGTCTCACTCAACCGCGATCCGTCCGTGCTGCTGGAGTCGACGCATGTGGTGCAGCGAGTGCCGGAGCAGAGCGTTGACGGGCTGCTCGCCGATGTCCCCAACGGGTACTTCAGTGGCGATTGGACACCGTTCCAGAGTCTCGCCGTGACGCGGAGGCTGCATGATCGCTACGGCTACGAGCCGTGGGGGATCGGCGCGCGCAGCTTGGCCTTTCATCGTCCGGCCGGAGTTCTGCCGTCCGATCTGTCCGGGCCGTTGATGGCGGATCTGCAGCATCTCTACGGGCAGCCGAACTCCCCGGCCTGGAGTGACCTCGCGAAGCTCGTCGAGAGCACGACGATCCTCGTGCTCGGCTACACCGAGGATTTCGCCGAGCTGGTGACCGAGGCCTGACCCGCGAGACTTCCGTCTGTGGGTGAGAACCCGCGCAACGCGGCGATTGTCGCCCACAGACGGAAGTCTCGCGGGTTGTGGTTCGCCCGGATCGGGCTGCGGGGACCGCGCGTGGGTGGGGTGCGCAAGAGCATCGCAGGCTTGAGGGAATACCCCCCTAGGGTATACGGTTGAAGCAGAAGTACCCCGGTGGGGTACGTCCCCCAGACGAAGGAGAACGACATGAGCACCACGACCGAATTCCAGGTGACCGGCATGACCTGCGGGCACTGCGAGATGGCGATCCGGTCTGAAGTGGGCCAGATTGCCGGTGTCGACGGCATCGACGTGAGCGCCCAAACCGGCAAGCTCGTAGTGTCGAGCACCGCCCCGGTCGACGACGCAGCGATCCTCGCCGCCGTCGACGAGGCCGGGTATGCGGCGGTTCGCATCTGATGAACACTCCGGGACGCCTGGGGCTGTACGGAGCCGGACTCCTCGTCGTGTTCGGCGCCGCATTCGCGGCCGGAGGAGTCCTGGTGCCGGATGCCACCGTCGCCACCTGGCAGCAGAGCGCCGCACACGGCGAAACTCACACCCCGAATCCTTCGGCAAGCAACACACAGGAGGCAGACGTGAACGGCACGTCCATCGCTCAGGCGGGCTTCACCCTCACTGAGATCCAGGCCCCGACCGCGGTCGGCGACGAGGGCACGCTCGCGTTCGCGATCGTGAACCGGGACGGCACCGCGGTCACCGACTACGAGACCGCGCACGGCAAGGACCTGCACCTCATCGTTGTGCGCAGCGACGGTGCCGCCTACCGTCACGTGCACCCGGTCCTCGACACCGCGACCGGCACCTGGTCGCTGCCGTGGACGTGGGATCGCGCCGGCACCTATCGTGTCTACGCCGACTTCACGAGCGGGGCCAGCAGCGTGACCCTCTCGCGATTCGTGACGGTGGGTGGGCAGTTCACTCCCGAGCCACGCACAAGCGTCGTCACCGAGGCTCAGGTCGACGGCTTCGACGTCTCCGTGAGCGGAGAGCTCGCCGCCGGAGCGGCTAGCGACCTCACTGTCAGCATCACTCGCGACGGCGAACCCGTCACCGAGCTCGAACCCTACCTGGGTGCGTTCGGTCATCTCGTCGCACTGCGGGACGGCGATCTGGCCTACCTGCACGTCCACGCGCACGGTGAGGAGCCCCAGCCGGGGCAGACATCGGGCCCGACGATCACGTTCACCGCACAGGCCCCCACGGCCGGGCGATACCTCCTCTACCTGGACTTCCAGGTTGACGGGATCGTGCACACGGCCGAACTCGTGCTGGACGCGGCGGCGGGAACCACGGATGACAGCACGGGCGGCGGCCATGAAGGTCACTGATCTAAACGTGGGCAACGCGTCCGAGGAGAAGGAGTCATGACGGATCTGCAGCAGGCCGGATCCAGCGTCGAGCTGGAGATCGGCGGCATGACGTGCGCATCGTGCGCGATGCGCATCGAGAAAAAGCTCAACAAACTCGATGGCGTGAGCGCCACGGTGAACTACGCCACCGAGAAGGCGAAAGTCACGGCGCCGGTCGGGTACGACCCCGCGCTGCTCATCGCCGAGGTGGAGAAGACCGGCTACACCGCGGTGCTGCCGTCGCCGCCGCGCGCTGACGAGCCCGTCGAGGAAGCGCCCGACACCGAGCTCATGTCGCTGCGTCACCGCCTGATCGGCTCCGTGATCCTCGCGGTGCCGGTGATCGCGATGGCGATGATCCCCGCGCTGCAGTTCACGTATTGGCAGTGGTTGTCTCTCGCGCTCGCGGCCCCGGTCATCGTCTGGGCGGCGTGGCCGTTCCACAAGGCGGCGTGGACCAACCTGCGCCACGGCGCCGCGACGATGGACACGCTGATCTCCATGGGCACCCTGTCGGCCCTGCTGTGGTCGATCTACGCGCTGTTCTTCGGTACGGCCGGAGTGGCCGGGATGACCCACGCGTTCGAGCTGACCGTCGCACCGAGCGACGGGGCGGCGAACATCTACCTCGAGGTGGGTGCCGGCGTCACGATGTTCATCCTGGCCGGGCGCTACTTCGAGAAGCGGTCCAAGCGCCAGGCGGGAGCGGCCCTTCGGGCGCTGCTCGAACTCGGGGCGAAGGACGTCGCCGTCATCCGCGGTGGAGTCGAGGTCCGCATCCCGACTGCCGATCTCGCCGTCGGCGACGAATTCGTCGTGCGACCCGGAGAGAAGATCGCCACGGACGGCGTGATCGTGTCGGGCACGTCCGCCGTCGATGCGTCCATGCTCACGGGGGAGTCCGTACCGGTCGAGGTCGCCGAGGGCGACCAGGTCACGGGGGCGACGGTGAACGCGGGCGGCCGGCTCGTGGTCCGTGCCACGCGCGTCGGATCCGACACGCAGCTGTCGCAGATGGCGCGCCTGGTGGAGGACGCGCAGTCCGGCAAGGCCGAGGTTCAGCGCCTCGCCGATCGGGTGTCGGGAATCTTCGTGCCGATCGTGATCGCGATCGCCGTCGGCACGTTGGCCGCCTGGCTGGGCGCCGGCTTCCCCACGTCGGCGGCGTTCACGGCCGCAGTGGCCGTGCTGATCATCGCCTGCCCCTGCGCGCTCGGGCTTGCCACCCCGACAGCACTGCTGGTCGGCACCGGTCGTGGCGCGCAGATGGGGATCATCATCAAGGGACCCGAGGTGCTGGAATCCACCCGGAAGGTCGACACGATCGTGCTCGACAAGACGGGAACGGTGACAAGCGGCAAGATGACGCTCACGGACGTGCTCCTCGAGGACGGCGTGGACCGCGCCCAGCTGCTGCGACTGGCCGGCGCGCTGGAAGACGCGTCCGAGCATCCGATCGCGCAGGCGGTTGCGAAGGCGGCCACACAAGAGATCGGCATGCTGCCGGTCGTCGAAGGTTTCCAGAACATCGAGGGCACGGGCGTGCAGGGCGTCGTCGATGGTCACGCGGTGATCGTGGGTCGGGAATCCCTGCTCGCCGACTGGGCGCAGTACCTGTCCCCGGAGCTTTCCGCGGCGAAGGCCGCAGCCGAGAAACAGGGTAAGACCGCGATCGCCGTGGGGTGGGACGGTGAGGCGCGCGGTGTGCTCGTGATCGCTGACACCCTCAAGCCCACCAGCGCCGAGGCTATCGCGCAGTTCCGCGCTCTCGGTCTGACGCCGGTGCTGCTCACCGGCGACAACGCCGCCGTCGCCGCGCAGATCGCCAGTGAGGTCGGAATCACCGAGGTGATCGCCGAGGTGCTGCCGCAGGACAAGGTCGACGTCATCACCCGACTCCAGGGCGAGGGGAAGGTCGTGGCCATGGTGGGCGACGGTGTCAATGACGCCGCTGCCCTCGCGCAGGCCGACCTCGGTCTCGCGATGGGAACGGGAACGGACGTGGCGATCGAGGCATCGGACCTCACGCTGGTGCGCGGTGACCTGCGCAGCGCTGCCGACGCGATTCGGTTGTCCCGCCGCACTCTCGGAACCATCAAGGTCAACCTGTTCTGGGCGTTCGCGTACAACGTCGCGGCTATCCCGCTCGCTGCCCTCGGCCTGCTCAACCCGATGCTCGCCGGTGCCGCCATGGCGTTCTCCAGCGTGTTCGTCGTCGGCAACAGCCTGCGTCTGCGCTCCTTCCGCAGCCGCGCCCTCTGAGAAAGGAACCTCATGTCCGATACCCCCGCAGCCTCCTGCTGCAGCATGCCCGCGCAGACCTCCGTCTCGGCCGAGGGACGCACCGATCTGCTGGCGACATCCGGCGATCAGGTCGAGTGTCCCGTGATGGGTGGCAGCGTGATCCCGGCGCAGGCGGAAGCCGCCGGCCTGTTCCGCGACTACGACGGCACGCGGTACTACTTCTGCTGTGCGGGCTGCGCCCCGCGTTTCGACGCGGACCCCGCGCGCTACGCCACGGCCGCGTAGTCACGTCCGCGAGGCCCCTGTCCGACACCGTTCGGTCAGGGGCCTTTCGCGTTGGTGGCGGCGGTGGGAGGTGGATTTCGCACCACTGAGCGACGTGGGGATGTGTTTTGTATCTCCCACCGCGGGCGTCGTGTCTCCCACTGCGGGCGTCGTGTCTCGCACTGCGGGGGAGGAAGTCGCACCCGCGACGGGAGTGCTCGCCGATCGGTGGTGCGGGATCGAAAACGCGTGCTCCGGTGACGCGCGCGATGCGTTTTGCATCCCTGCTCCGCGCTATCGAAGAAGAGGTTGGTTTGCGTGGGAATACTATACCCCCCTAGGGTATTGAACGAAGCGAATACCAGCCACAACGAATGGAGCATCCGATGACCACGTCATCCTCAACAAGTACCGCGCGGTGGTGGGGGCTGACCCTCATCGCGCTCGCCCAGTTCATGGTCATCATGGATTCGTCCATCATCGGGGTGGCGCTGCCGCGCATGCAGGCCGACCTCGGCTTCACGCCCCACACGCTGTCGTGGGTCTTCAACGCCTACGTGATCGCGCTCGGTGGTCTGCTGCTGCTCGGTGGACGACTGTCGGATCTGTATGGCCCGCGTCGCATGTTCGCCGTCGGCTGGGTCGTCCTGGGCGTCGGATCCCTCGTGGCCGGATTCGCCGGCGACGTCACAGTCGAGCTTCTCGGGCGGGTGCTGCAGGGCATGGGCTCTGCGCTCATCGCTCCGGCGGCGCTGACGCTGTTGATGATGCTGTTCGGCTCGAACCCGAAGGAGCTCACGAAGGCGATGGCCTTCTACGGCGCCGCGGCTCCGGCCGGCGGCACGGCGGGAGTCTTCCTGGGCGGTGTGATCACCGAGTTCGCCTCGTGGCCCTGGGTGTTCTTCATCAATGTGCCGATCGCGATCCTGGTTCTCCTCGTCATGTGGAAGGCCCTGCCCGGCGGCAAGCTGGGCGCGCGCGGATCGGTCGATGTGGTGGGTGCCCTCACCGTGACCCTTGGCCTCGCAGCGCTCGTCTACGGCATCGTGCGCGCTGAGGTGGCGGGGTGGGGATCGGGGGAGACCTGGATCGCCATCGGCGGCGGCATCGTGCTGCTCGTCGTGTTCATCCTCGTCCAGCGCGTGCGTCGCGAGCCGCTCATGCGTCTGTCGATCTTCCGCGCGACGAACCTCGGTGCCGCCAACCTCGCCCAGGTGATGCTGGGTGCGGCATGGATTCCGATGTGGTTCTTCCTGAACCTCTACCTGCAGCAGGTGCTGGGCTTCTCGGCGTTCCCCGCCGGTGCCGCGCTGCTGCCGATGACCGTGCTGATCATGATCGGCATGATCGCGCTCGCGCCCCGCATCATGTCGGCCTTCGGTCCGAAGGTGCCGATCGTGCTCGGCCTGATCATCCTGGCCGCCGGCCTCGGATGGATGGCGTTCATCCGTCCGGAGGGAAACTACTGGGTGGACGCGTTCGGTCCCTCGCTGGTGGTGGCGTTCGGTCAGGCGCTCGCGTTCATCCCATCGCTGCAGATCGCGATCTCTGCAGCTCCGCCGCAGGACGGCGGCCTGGCATCGGGCATCGTCAACACCAGCTACCAGGTGGGCTCCGCGCTGGGCCTCGCCCTGGTCTCGGCCATCGCCGCGGGATTCGGTGCGGGTGAACTTGGCGATCCGGTTGCCCTCACGGGCGGGTACTCGGCCGCGTTCATCGCCGCGGGCGTGATCGCCCTGCTCGGCGCGGTGGCGGTGGCAATCCTCTTCCGGGGGAAGAAAGCGGTCAGCGGGGTGTGACCGGCGGGCGCGGCATGCGGGCTCCGACCCGCATGCCGCGCCCCGCGGTAGGGGGCGATACCGCCGCTGGAAGATGGAAAGCGCATCGGCGACGCGCCTCCGGGGTGCGAATTCCATCCGGCACGCATCTCGCGCCACTGTCTGGAACTGCGGATGGATGGTGCGCTTACTGAGCGAGCCAGCGCGGCGGCCGCGTGTTCAAGCCCTGCAGCGGTGGCTGAGCGTGGACGCGGAGGTCATCCCAACTGAGCTGGCGAGTGCTGCCATCGGCCTGGACCTCGAGCACCGTGTCGACGTCAGGAACCGCATTCGAGATCCCCGCAACGTACGCGCATGCCGAGACGACGCGACCCTCCGGAGACTTCATCACGCGGTACTCGGGAACGTTCATGTCCACGCCCTGCTGCTCATAGAACGTGCGCAGCGGCCCGCGCTGACGTTCGTACCAGTGCCGAGCAAACAATCGCTCGGCCTCGTGGAGCGAACCGGCGGGCGTGGTGGACGGCCACGCGATCGGGGTCCAGGCGGCGCCCTCGGCTCGATGCGGCGTCAGCGTCTCCAACTCCACACCCGAGCCGAGCTGTTCGTTCAGGACGCCGAGCGCCGCCTGAAAGCCGCGGGGAGACTGATCGCCCGTCACGAGCGTGAGCGTCCGTCCTGCGTTCCAGATGACGGGATGGCCGTGCACGCCCAGCCCGCTGACGAGTTGAGGCGCGGCCCACACCGCGCCGGAGAACGCCTCGCCGTGCACGAGAAACGCCCCCTCGCCCACTGGGCGGACATCGATCGGGAGGCCGCTCGCGCCACTCAGCGCATCGCTGAGCACCTGTTGGGCGTCGATTCCCCACCCGGCGAGGGTCGCCTCTGTCAGCCACGCGGTACCGGCCTCCACCGTCACCACCGGTGCGACGCCGATCTCGCTGCTGGCGGAGACCACAGCGGGGAAGGCTTCCGCACGGTCTCCGACCGAGAGCTCCAAGTAGCGAACGGCAGCGGGCATGGTGCCGAACGGCCGCAGCAGGATCCGCCCGCGCGCTGCCTCGTAGCTGCCGGGGAAATCGAACATTGTAGGACTAGACATTCGAAGCACCCTCTCTTGATTGCGCTCTCACGATGGACACGGCGTCACCCACGAACGGCGGCAAGGTCGCGCGGGTAGTACTCGTTGTCGCGATAGGACGCATCGTCAATGCCCAGCAGTTGTGTCACCGCGGCCGCCTCGAAACACCAATAGCCGTCGTAGGAGACGGGCTTTGCGTACTTCGGACCGCGGAGGTGCTCGCCCCACCAGTAGGCCTGACGGGAATCCTTGTACCAGTGCTGCACGAACTCGTTCATGAGTTTCGGCCGCTCCTCGGGGCGTGCCTGCACGACCTTCACCAACCTCGCATACGGTCGCGGCTGCGAGAGGACGACATCAACGCCCTCCAGCGAGTCACCATGCAGGCCCGCGAGGAACTCGAGGGCCGTGTCCGGTCCCCGCAATCCGACGACAGCACCGATGCGGGCCCGCTGTTCGCTGGTGCCGAGCAGGATCGTCATACTGAGGAGCTGTGCCGCATCGATGACACGGATGGGGGTCTCCGACCATGGCACGTTCGGCTCCCCCGCCTCGGCGGATTTGCGATGGAAGAGCTGCTCATACTCCACGAACCATTCGACGGCCTCGTCGAGGAAACCTCGAAGTTCGTCGGCTCCGGCTCCCAGCGAGTAGGAGATCGAGACCAGTTCGACGTAGGTCCTCGACAGCTCCCGCAACGTGGTCAGGTCACGGGGATTCTCGTCGCGCTCGCTCTCGATGCGCTCACGCTGGTGGGGAATCGAGCGCAGCTTGCTCTGTTGGCGAGCCTCGAGTGGACCAAATTCTGCGCGGGGGTCACGGAATGTGCTCATGTATCGAATCCGATCGGGCGATGTTTCACGTCAGCGGCCTGGTGGTGATGGTGCCATCCGGCCTCACGATGGAGAGAACCTTGTCGACGTTGCCGCCCTTCAGAGCGGCGAGGATGTCGTTCGCGAGCTCTCTGTCTCCGCCCACGGCTTCGAGCACACGGTTGAAGTCCGACCTGTCGCCTCTCAGCCAGCTGTCACTCATCTGGACACCGTCTTGCGTGTGGCCGAGACTCGGATTGCCGTTCGTCGAGTATTTCGCTTCGACGATAACGTACTTGCCGTCCGGGGTCTGATAGATCGCGTCGATGCCGGGGGCGTTGACGTCCTTCGGTACGTCGATTCGCTCATAGTTCAGGTCCTGGAAGTGCTGGTCGCTGATGTACTCGCCGTACGCACCCTTCTCCCGGGTGCTCGCGCCCGCCCCCGGCGGATCCATCTCAGGATCCTGCGGCGGGTCTCCGGCCGGGTGATTGCCGGCGTCGCCGGGAGGCGCGTCGTCGTCGGGCGGCCGCTGAGTCGCCCCGGTGTCGGGATGGTGCGGTGTCGGCGCATTCGGCGGGTGGCCCGGCGGCGTGGGAACATCCGGCAACCGGGGCGTGGGAACGTCCGGAAGCCGGGGCGTGGACGGCCCGCGATGTGCGAGCTGAGTGATCTTCTGGATCGCGCTCTCGATGGCGGGGCCCAGCTTGCGAAGAAGTCGCTGGAGTTCGGCGAGCGCGTCGAGGACTTTGGGGATGATGCGGCCGACTTTGGCAACGAGGGCGGAGACCTTCACGCCGAATTGCGCCATGGCTGCGGGAGCGCCGAAGCCGATGGTCGCGGCGGTGGTCGCAGCGGCGGAGATGGCGGAGCCGACGAGTTGGCTGATGACGTCTCGGACGATGTCGTGCACCATCTGCACCAGGGTGGACGCGATCTGCAGGCCGGTGGCCATCGCGCTAGACCAGTCGCTCGCGCCGCGCAGGTGTGCGATGACGGTGTTCGCATGAGCGAGGTACGCGTCGATGGTCTCGCCGGCCATACCGTCCAGCTGCGGCAGCAGCCCGTGATACCCGTCCGCGAGTTGCGCGAGGTACCCGCCGGTGTTCGCCCACGTGCCGGAGAAGGAAGCGACTTCAGCGGCATCTCCCGTGAAGTCGTTGAACCAGCTCTTGAGGGGTTCGATGTGATCCAGCACCCACCCGAGGCCGTTGGCGATGAGGGTCCCGATGGGATCGATGATCGCCCCGGCGGTGTCGAGCGCGGTCGAAGCGACGGCGAGCGCTCCGGCACCCCAGTCGCCGGAGGAGATCGCGTTCGCGATGTCCTCCGCGTCCTGAAGGAGGAACGCGCCCGCAAACGCGGATGTGTTGTCCTGCGGCGCCGCGACGAGCGGGTTGCCCTCGCTCATCCCGTCGCTCCGGCACTCGCGCCGGGTGCGGTGTCGATCTTGTTCATCAATCCCGTGAGAGCGGCGTGGATGCCGTCTTCGACGCTTCGGAAGTCGGCGGCGGTCGCGACGAGTTCATCGCTCGTGCGCTGAAGGACGTTCTGAGCTTGCTGGATGTGACTGATCACGATGTTGCTCGTGGCAAGTGCGGGTGGCACCATCCAGGCACACATCACCCCGAACGCCCCACCACCAAGATTGATCCCACGGACCGCGTCCAAGGCGACGGAGACATCCGTGGCGAGCTGTTCCACCTGTTGCGCGTGCGCGGTCAGTGCGGATGGGCTGATCGCGATGCGGTCGGCTACCACCGCAGGTCCCCGCTCTGGTCCGTGCCCTCCAGGTCGGCGGTGAGCTGGTCCGCGGTGAGCTTCACGATCGGATCGTCCGCACCCAGCAGCTCGGTCGTGATCGCGAGAGACTGCTCCCGCACGCGGATCGTCGCGGCACGGATCAGGTCGAGAACATCACGAGACACGGCCCGTCCACCACGACCCAGAGCCTCGTCGGAGATGTCCAACGCTGCGACCTGCCCGGACGCATCCACCTCGACCGTGATGTCCCGCTGACGGGACTGCGCCCGCCCGCGCACTTGTGCGATCTGCTCCTGCATCAATGGCAACGCCTTCGCGCGAGCTTCCGCCCGTGCGACATCCTCCTGGATTCGCGCTAACGATTCCTCAGGATTGTTGAAAACCATCACGCCCCCTCGTGGTCAGGTCTTTTGGAAGCCTATGTCGCGGGTGCGCGAACAGACCATCCACCGATGCCTTCGCGCCGATGAGAATCGTCTCATCGGCGAGACGAGAGACCTCCTCGGACGAGGTCCTTGCCATGACCCCAACGGTTTGGCACCCGTCGAAAGTGTGCGTCAGGATGGAACAACCTCTGTGGTCTGACGGCACCCCGGCCTCGACCTATTCAAGATGGGAAAATCACTGTGCGGCATCCCCACCCACTGTTGAAGCGAACGCGCGGTCCGATCGCCGTGCTCGCTTCGCTCCTACTGGCTCTCGGCGTTCTGGTCTCGCCGTCCGCGGCATACGCCGCTGTCACCTCGAGTCTGACAATCGACAAATCCGTCAACCAGGCGACTGTCAAGCCCGGTGAGACGTTCACGTACACCATCCGCATGCAGTGCTCCGTGCTGAGTGACGCGTCCGGATGCGTGAACGCGCAGATGACCGACCCGATCCCGGCCGGATTCGAGGTCGTGTCTGCGACGACGACTCCGCAGCAGGGCAGCACCACCACGATTCAGGGACAGAACGTCCTCGTCGACTTCAAGCGCGCCCTGGACGACGGGTCGGTCGGCCTGGAGGATGGCGCCACTGCGGAGACGAAGATCACGGTGCGCCTGCCACTGGACGCCTCGGCAGACCTCGACGGCGTGATGGTGACCAACGAGGCCACCATCGTGGCTGACAATGCGGACCCGAAGAAGGACACGGCAGACATCACGCCGGAGATCCCGACCACCCTGGACGCCGAGGCCGCGAAGGCTTTCGAGCCGAGCATCGACCACGGCAAGCCGGGAAACCAGACCACGCTCACCCTCTCGGGCAGGAACACTTCCAATGGCGGCGTGGACTCGCTGACCCTCACCGACCCGGCAGCACCGGACGCCGGCGGTGTGAACCCGTTCACGTACCTGGAGATCACCGAGGTCGCCGCCATCACGTGGCCGGACGGTGCTACCGCCGCCACCCTGCAGTACTGGGACGGCGCCGCATGGGTGGACGACGACGTCGTCACCAAGCCCGGTGCCGCCAATGCGCCGCCGAGCTCCGCGCTCGGTATCCGCGTGACCTTCACCGGCGCGAACGGCGATCGCATCGCCGCGAACGCGGAGGGCGGGCTCGAGCTCACCCTCACCCAGCGTGACAACGTCTCCGACCTGGACGCCACCACGGTACTCACCAACACGGTCACCGCCACCGTCGCCGCGGGCGACGACACGAAGGTGTCCCCGCCCGCGGACGCCGATTACACCATCCTCAACGAAGACCTCGTCGTCGAGCCGAGCAAGACGTTCGCCGATGACGTCATCCTGCCGGGCGGCGAGACCACCGTCACCGTCGGGATCAAGAACTCGAACCCGCTCGCCGTCGACAGCCTCACGCTGCAGGAGCCGGCCGCTGGCGTCTTCGATGCGCGCCTGGAGTTCACCGGCTTCACCTCGAAGGTGCAGTTTCCCGCCGGAGCCACGAGCGGCACCCTGTCGTTCACATACACCGATACGTCGGGAGCGTCGCACACCGTCGAGACCACGCTGACCGACGGCGGCGACTTCCCCGCGCTGCCCGCCGACTTCGGTGCGCTGGAGAACTTCAGCGTCGCCTTCGTGTCCGACACCGGCGCGATCGTGCCCGGCGGAGAGAGCCCCGTCACCTTCGGTGTGCGCGCCGTGGAGGGTCTTGCGAAGGACACCGTCATCGACAACGTGGTCTCGGCCGCCGCGACGGACGGAGATCTGACCGCCACCCAGACCGCCACCGACTCGATTACCACCGATGTCTTCCGCCTCGATCTGGAGACGCGCAAGTCGATCGCCCCCGGCACCATCTGGGGCTACGAGGGCGAGCAGGCCACGCTCCAGCTGCCCACGACGCTGCTGAACACGTCCACCACCAAGGCGAAGACCATCACGGTGAACGACCCGCAGCTGACGGCTGCCGGCGTTCCCGCGGCTTCCGACTGGTGGACGACCTTCCGCCCCACGCAGATCACGAAGACGGACGTCCCGGCCAGCTCCACGCTGACCGTGCGCTACTTCGACACCGTCGACCAGGAGTGGAAGGACCTCGTCACCGACGTCTCCGGACCCACCACTCTCACGGAGGTCATCGACGAGACGCTGCGTGACCGCATCGGCGGTCTGCAGTTCGAGTTCACCCACACCGGTGCGGGCTTCGCGCCGGGCTCCACGGTGAAGCCCAACATCACCACGGAGCTGAAGGAGTCGGTACCCGCAAAGCCTGCCGGCGCGGACTTCACCGTGCAGAACTGCTCCGCGGCCACCGCTACGGCCCCCGGCGCGGAGGCCGGTGCCGCGACCGTGAACCCGTGCCCCGAGATTGAGGTGCTCGCACCGACTCCGGGCGAGTACGACTTCCTCGATAAGAACTGGACCTCCCCGAGCCCCGCGCTGGTCTCGGCGCGTTCCGGTGAGCACGCCGTGTCCCGCCTGTCCTGGTCCACCAACGGACTGGGCGGTGTGCGCGAGTTCCGCCTCGCCGACACCCGCACCGGTTCGGGCGCGAACGACGGACCGTCCGATGCCGTCCAGAACACCGTGTACGAGGCGTTCAACCTGGTGGCCGTGAACGCCATCACGCCCGCGATGGACCCGAACCTGAAGTGGGATCGCATCACCGACGTGCAGCTGTGGAACGGCAGCACCTGGGTGCGGGCCACGAACGCGACCGGCCTTCCGTACTCCGGCTCGATGCCGCGCATCGCACTGACCGCAGCGGAGCAGCAGTCCACCACCGCCGTGCGCCTGCTCTACGCGGAGAACCCCGACGCCCGTAACGCATCGACCGACCCGCTGGCTCCGGCCGCGGGCAGCGGTGTGGCGCGCTCGTTCGAGGCTCGCAATGTCGACCTCGAGTGGGTGATTCGCGACACCCGTCGCAGCAACAACGCGCCGGTGCTGCAGAGCGAGATGTACAACCAGTCCGTCGCCGGTGACGTCCTCAACATCGCGAGCGGCATCGCCCAGCGCGACAACGACACGCTGCGCACCGACGACTCGGACATCATCTCCATCCTGGATCGCCCGCTGTTGGTGGGGCTGAACAAGGAGTGGACCGGCGGTCCGCTGGGTCTGCCCGAGGCCGGAACGGACGCGGCGAGCTACCCGAGCGGTCGCGTCTCGCTGACGGCGACGAACGAGACGGCCGCGAAGGTCGACAAGCTCACCGTCACCGATGCGAAGGCCGGCGGGCCGAGCCCGTTCGAGGCATTCAACCTGAAGAAGATCGTCTCGGTGCCTGGCATCGGCGGCGCGGACGCCAGCAAGACCCGTGTGGTCCTCACGCTCGCCGACGGCAGCACGCTGTCGAAGACGCCGTCGGAGGCCACCGCGATGACCCGCGACGAGCTGCTCGACGTGGTCGGCATCGAGGTCCGGTACGAGGGCCGCATCAACGCGGGCGCCTCCACGAAGATCGTCTTCGATCTGCAGCTGCGCGAGACGCTGCGCACCAGCGGCGATCCTGTCACGCTCACCGATTCCCCGGTGGACAACCAGGCCGGAGCCGTGGTGGAGGATGCCGGCGGGGAGAACGGCGTGCACGTCGTCGCGACCGACGACAGCGCGAACATGACCCTCGTCGAGCAGAACATCGACGTGGTCACCGAGAAGTCCTTCAACCCGGGACTGGAGTGGGCGACCATCCTTCCCGACGAGGATGGCTACGCCGACGAGCCGTGGGACGCCATCACGATGACTCTGCACGCCCAGCCGGCAGGGTCTGCACGCCCCGTGCAGATGGTCGTGACTGATGACACCGCCACCTTCTGGAACGCGTACCACTTCGTGGACTTCGCCTCCGGATTCTCGCTGGCCTCCCCGATCGACCGCGTCCAGGTGGACGCGCTCGTCGGTGGAACCTTCGAGGCGGCTGCGGACGGCTCGGCCGTGACCCTGACCGGCGCGCACTGGGAGACCGGAACCGCCGCGGCGTCGCCGGCGCTGCCCGCGGGCGTGTCTGCCGCCGACGTGCAGGGTCTGCGCTTCACCTTCACGCGTGCCGACGGCGCGCAGTGGGAGAACCCCGCGAACCCGATCCAGCAGATCCCGCTGCAGATGCAGCGTCGCGCGTACCTCGCCTCCAGCGACGGCACCATCCCGGTGCCCAGCAACAAGGACGCCGCCGCCGCACCGGGCGAGACCGCACCCGGTGTGTTCAGCAACATCGTCGAGAGCACCGTCACCTCTGCGCCGGTCGGCACGGACGGAGATCCGCTGACCGCGACGAAGAGCGCCGACGCCCACATGGAGTACAAGGCCGGTGAGACCGAGATCGCCGTCACCAAGACGCCGAACCTCGAGACCAAGGCGCCGGGGGAGATCATCCCGTTCCAGCTCACGATGGAGAACACCGCGCCGAACACCGCGGGCATGGAGGCATCGATCCTCGACCCCGTGGTGGTGGACACCATCCCCGTTGATGCCGACGGCCACCCGTGGCTGATCTTCGACACGCAGCGTGAGGCTGACGACGACCCGGCGACGCATATCGACCGGTACTCGTACCAGTACGTTGCCGGCCCCACCGATCCGGCCGCGCCCAACACGCGCATGCCGATCGACCCGGCGCTGATCACCGTGACGGAGAACACCAACGCCGACGGCGAGGTGACCTCGATCCGCTTCGCCTTCCCGACCGGAACCGTGCTGATGCCGGGTGAGAAGTACACCGTCACCATCAACCTGATGTTCCGTCCGGGCGTGTCCGCGGGCCAGGCCGTCGAGAACGCGATGTCGGTCTCGGCTGCCGAGGACTTCGTGCTGTGCAACCGCGAGCGCCACCCCGACGACATCGACGTTCCCACGTGTGACGCCACCGGAACCGTCACGGTGATCGACACCGGCGCCCTGCGCGGTCAGAAGACCGTGAAGAGCGATGACGGACTGGGAGTCACCAACGTGGCGAACCCGGCGCTGTCGGACCAGTGCCGCGCGACGCGCACGCTGGCCGGCGACGACTACTTCGCCTACAACTGCGCGCCGGTCACGAAGCCGCTGACCACGGAGACCTGGTTCGAGTGGATCCAGAACACCGGAACCCAGCCGATGGACCAGGTGATCACCATCGACCGCCTGCCCACCCCGGGTGACGTGGGTGTTCTGCTGACCGGTCAGCAGCGCGGTTCGCAGTGGCAGCCGGTGTACGTCGCCGACAGCATCGCCGCCGTGACCGAGCCGGGATACCGGGTGCCGGACACGCAGGAGTACTTCTACTCCTCGTCCGCCGACATCTGCACGGACGATCTGCAGCCCGTCACCAACCCGAATGCACCGTGTGCGGACGGTTCGTGGCTGCCCCTCACCGCCGACGTTCCGGTCGAGGATGTGAGGGCCATCAAGACGGTCTATCACTTCTCGGAGAACCACTTCCTGCCCGGTGAGGTGCTCGGCTACACGCTGAAGACGCGTACCCCGGCATCCGCTCCGAACGCGGGACGCGACACCGTGGCGTGGAACTCCATCGCCACTGGCGCGCGCACCATCTCGCTCGACGGCAGCCATCACGACGTTCTCGCTTCCGAGGCGCGCAAGGTGGGTGTGGCGCTGGCCACCGGCCCCCTTGCGGTGCAGAAGACGGTGACCGGGCCAGGGACGGCATTCGCCCCCGACACGTTCGACGTTCTGGTGACCTGCACCGTGACCGGTGACGGCATCACGGCGGAGCTCGATCCGATCCGGTTCACGGTCACGGCGGGAGATCCCGATCCGCTGGGCGACTACCAGTTCCCGTACGGTGCTTCGTGCGCGGTTACTGAGGCGCCGGGAGTCAACGGCGAGACCACGTCCACGCCGGGCGACCCCGTGACGGTCGGTCGCGAGGCGGTGGTCGATGCACTGCAGCTCGCCAACGACTACCAGCTCAGTGCGCTGCGCGTCACCAAGACGGTGCAGGGAGCGACCGACGCTGATGGCACTGCCATCGACTACGGCACCTTCCCGTTCACCGCAGCGTGCACGTTCCTCGGCGAGACGGTGCTGGCCGATGGCTTCGCCGAGTCGCCGATGACCACCACGCTGGGGGCGGGCGCGGAGTGGATCCTCACCGGTCTGCCCGTCGGCACCGAGTGCGACATCACCGAGACCGACTCGCTGGGTGCCTCGACGGCGATCGCCGTGAACCCCGTGGTGGGACCGCCGACGGGTGAAGCCGTCGAGGGCGCGTCGCAGCACGTCGTGCTCACATCCCCCTCGGTGGATGATGCGCCGGTGGTGTCGGTGGACGTGACCAACACGTTCGAGCTGGCTGCGATCGAGATCGCGAAGGTGGTCGATGGTGAGGCTGCCGACGCTGTTCCCACGGACACGCTGTTCACGTTCGCCGTGGAGTGCACGTGGAACGAGCGGTCGGTGTACAGCGGGTCGGCGAAGATCACCCGCGCGGACATCGCCGTGATCGACACGCTCCCCGCCGGTGCCGAGTGCTCGGTGACGGAGACGGACAACGCCCACGCCACCACGTCCGAGGTGACGCCCGCCGGCGTCACGGCGGCAGGTTCGATCGCGGAGCCGGTTCGTTTCACTGCGGTGAACACGTACGAGGCCGGTGGCCTGCACGTCACCAAGGAGATCGTCGGTGACGGTGCTGAGCTGTGGGGCACGGGCACGTTCGATGTGACCCTGGCGTGCACCCTGGCGGGCACGAACGTCGAGATCCCGGGCGGTGCGGTACGCACCCTCTCCGCTCCCGACGCGCTCGTCGCGGACTATACCGGGCTTCCGGTGGGTGCCGATTGCGCGCTGACGGAGACGGCCACCGGCGGTGCGACCACGTCGCAGATCGTCGCGGCTGATGGCGGCGAGTCGGACGGTACCTTCACGGTGGTGGGCGGCGAGCAGGCCGAGCTGCGTGTGGTGAACACGTTCGAGGTCGGCGCGCTGGCGCTCACCAAGGAAGTCGTCGGCGACCGCGCGGCCGAGCTGGAGGAGACCACCTTCACGTTCGCACTCGTCTGCACCGACGAGGTCAACGGCGAGGACGTCGAGATCGTGATCCCGGAGGGTGCCGAGCGCACGCTCACCTACCCGAACGCGCTCACCGCCCGCTACGAGAACCTCCCCGTGGGGGCCTCCTGCGAGCTGCGCGAGACGGACAACGGCGGCGCCGATGTCACCGCGATCACGCCGAACAGTGGCGATGACCAGGTGGGCACGGCCGTCGTGTCGGCGGACGAGGAGATCGCCTTCACGGTGACGAACGAGTTCGTGAAGGTGACGCCGTCGCCGACCCCGACGCCGACCGACACGGAGACGTCGACTCCGAGCCCGACGCCGACCTCGACGGAAACGCCGGAGCCGACGCCGACCTCGACGGAAACGCCGGAGCCGACGCCAACGCCGACTCCGACGACCACGCCGACCCCGACGGAGACTTCGACGCCGGAGCCGACCCCGACGCAGACGCCGACGCCGACGGAGACCTCCACGCCGGAGCCGACGCCGACCGAGACGACGACGCCGGAGCCGACCCCGACCGTGACGCCGGAGCCCACGCCGACGGAAACCGAGACGCCGGAGCCCACGCCGACCGAGACGACGACGCCGCAGCCGACCCCGACGGACACCACAGTCCCGACGGCAGCGCCGGAGCCGACCGGATCGGCGACCACACCGGCACCGCTGCCCTCCACGGGTGCAGCGCTTCCGACGGGTGGCATCCTCGCGGGTCTGCTGGCCCTCGTGCTGGGTGGGATGGTCCTGGTGGCGCGACGCCGGAGCTCGATGAGCTGAGCGTGAGGCATCGGTCGGCTTCGATGGAGCCGGCTGGTGCACACGCCAGAGCGGGAGGCGCTTGACGAGAGTCGGGCACCTCCCGCTTTGTCCGCTCCCCTGTGCGCTCGGATGCGCCGCAGGTGCAGGTGGTCGCGAACCAGGCCCGCCGTGGCAGTCGACATCACCCGCCGAAGGATCCGCAACCGCGATGCGGCGGCTGACGATCAAATCGTTTCGCGGTGTCCCGTGGGGAGCAGGATGTCTGCGGTGTACTCCCAGAGCTGGCGCTGCAGATCGACGTCGTCGGCGGGCGGGGTGGGCTGGATCTGGCGGGGACCGCGCACGGTCCAATACTCGCCGTTGCGGTTCGCGAACGCGGGATCGGTGGCGAGGCGCACGATGAGGTCGGCGCCGCGCCGGGGGTCCCCGATCCGCAGCGTCCGCAGCACGCGTTCGATGATCGCCGCTCTGCCTAAGCGCTCACGTGGGCACGCTCGGCCTGCCGTCCGAAGATGCTCAGGACCTCCGCGGGGTTGCCGTCGGAGCTGCCGAACCAGTGCGGGACGTGCGTGTCGAACTCGGCCACCTCGCCCGCTTCGAGGGTGTAGTCGCGACCACCGAGGATCAGTCGCATGCGGCCGCTGAGGACGTAGAGCCATTCGTAACCTTCGTGCCGACGCGGTGCTGGCGTTACCTCGCTGCCGGGGATCAGGATCTTCCACGCTTGGACGGAGCCAGGGTGCGGCGTGAGCGGGATGACGATACGCCCCTTCACGCGCCGGGGTTTCAACCGCACCCGGGGGTCGGCGACCTCCGGGGCTCCGACAAGGTCGTCCAGCGGCACATGGTAGGCCTGGGCGAGAGGCAGTAGCAGTTCCAGACTCGGGCGACGCTGCCCGTTCTCCAAGCGCGACAACGTGCTCTTCGAGATTCCGGTCGCTGTGGCCAATGCGGTCAGCGTCAATCCTCGTTGACCTCTCAGCCAACGTAGCCGCGGCCCGACAGCGTCCAGAGCCGATTCGATCGTCGCTGCATTCTCCATCGTGCCAGTGTGGTCAGGATTCCCGGAACTGGCAACTAATTTTGCCGTTGCGACAGTGCGACGTGCAGTATCGGTCCATGACCCAAGAATCACGAATGAAGCACGCCACACGCCCCGCAGCGCCGAACGGAACAACGGTAGGACCGCCCACTCAACACCAGCTCGCCCTCATGATCTGGATTGCCGTCTTCCCCACGCTCACGATCCTCAATCTGCTGATCGGCGACCTCCTGGCACCGCTCCCCATGATCGTTCGAACGCTCATTCTGGCCACACTTGCGGTGCCCATCGTGATCTACGGCCTCATGCCGCTCCTCCACCGCGCACGCCGGGCGCTGCTCACCCGAGCCAAGAAGGCAGCCGGCTGATCGGGAGCGGTATCGCCGACCATGTGACCGGACCTGAGAGAACCCGACCAATATGGTCGGTTTAGCGTCCGGCACGGTTGGTAGGTGCGTAGTCTTCGATGGCGAGGAATTCCTCGCGGTGGGGTGAGGAGACTCGATATGGCAGCTGCGAAAAGTTCTTCGCGTCGGTGGTGGGTGCTGGGCATCCTGACGTTGAGTCAGCTGATGGTGGTGCTCGATGTGACGATCGTGAACATCGCTCTTCCGGCTGCTCAAGCCGAGCTCGGGTTCGCGGATGAGGGGCGCCATTGGCTCGTCACCGGGTACGCGCTGGCGTTCGGAAGTCTGCTGCTCATCGGCGGGCGTCTGAGCGATGCGTTGGGGCGTCGTCGCATGCTGGTGATCGGTCTCATCGGGTTCGCCGCGGCATCGGCCATCGGCGGGTTCGCGCAGAGTTTCGAGGTGCTGCTGGCGGCACGGCTGCTGCAGGGGGCATTCGGTGCCGTGCTCGCCCCGGCGGCGCTCTCGCTCGTCTCGACCACGTTCGAGGATCGGGTGAGCCGCATCCGCGCGTTCTCGATCTTCGGTGCTGTGTCATCGGCGGGCGGCGCGGTTGGTCTGCTCCTCGGCGGATTGCTCACGCAGTACCTGTCCTGGCACTGGAGCATGTTCGTCAACGTTCCGATCGCGGTGGTCGCGCTGGCGGGAGTCGGGCTCATCACCCAGCAGGCAGCGGTCGATCGCACGAAGCTGGACCTCCCCGGTGCCGCGACGTCGGTCGCGGGGATGGTCGCGCTGGTCTTCGGCCTCGGCAATGCTGAGCAGGGCGGCTGGCTGGACATCTGGACGCTGGGTCCGATCGGAATCGGCCTCGCGCTGCTGTTCGTCTTCGTGCTCATCGAGCGTCGTGCTCCGCACCCGTTGCTTCCCCTTCGCGTCGTGCTCGATCGCAACCGCAGCGCCGCGAACATCGTGGGCCTGCTGGTCAATGGCGGACTGTTCGGCGTCTTCCTGTTCGCCACCTTCTACCTCACCGAAGCCCTCGGGTACTCGCCGCTGCAGACCGGCCTCAGCTTCGTTCCGGTCGTGCTGGGGATCATCGTCACGTCCTCGCTCGCCGGTTCACAGCTCGCGGCGCGACTGGGGCCACGATCCGTGATCACCGTCGGCGCGGTGGTTGCCGGTGTCGGATTGCTGATGCTCACCGAGGCAGGCAGCGACAGCGATTTCGTCGTGAACATCCTGCCGGGGATGATCGTCTACGGCCTCGGTCTGGGTCTCGTGTTCGGCCGGCTCCAGGAGGCCGCCACCGCTCGCGCCGAGCGACGAGACATCGGCGTCGCTTCCGCCCTGATCAACGCCAGCCAGGAGGTGGGAGGGGCGATCGGGATCGCGTTGACCAGCTCTCTCGCCGCCGGGGCCGCGGCCGCGTTGATCGCGACCGCGCCTGCCTCCGAGGGACTCGCCCTCGCCGCCACGGTCGAGAGCTATCGAGCGGCTCTGTGGGTCGCGATAGGCTTGTACGCCCTGGCAGCCGCAGTCTCGCTGGTCGTTTTTCGACGTGGCGTGGTCGAGCTTGACCCCGACGCGGAGCCGGTACCCGGCCACTAGGAGCCATTGCATGAGCCTCGCATCTCCCACCGCGATCATCGATGCTGCGTCGTCGCTGTTCGCTCGGCACGGCTTCGCACGAACGTCCGTGCAGGCGGTGGCCGAGGCGTCCGGATACTCGAAAGCCGGACTGTTGCATCACTACCCGACCAAGGTGGCGCTCTACACGGCAGCCATCGACGAGTGCGAGGCGCAGATCAGCGCCGTACATGATCGAGTCGCGGCACTGCCTGTCGGGCGCGATCGAGACGAGCGCACCGTCGAGCTTCTCGTCGATCTCTCGCTGGCGCGGCCTGGGCTCGCGAGCCTGCTGCTGAGTACGATCCTGCCGAACGGAGACGAGGAAGCGCCGGAGCTTGACCGCCTCGCCGACATCCTCTTCAGCGCGTTCGGGAGCGACGGAGACGCCGACTCCCGACGCCTGCGCGTGACGGGTGCGCTCGTCGCACTCGGCGTGCTTTCGCTCGAGGCTCGACGCTGTGATCGCGCATCGCAGTGGCGCAACGAGATCATCGGAACGAGCATCGACGCCCTGGGGCAGCGGCAGTAGCTCGAGTGAAGTGGCGCACGACTCCGGTGCGGTGATGACCCGCACCTTCAGCTTCGCCTGACCGTCCGCCGCACCAGATCCGCGACACCAGATCCGCGCCACGAGATCCGCGACACCACCTCCCGCGAGACTTCCGTCTGTGGGTGACAATCGGTGCAACGCGGGGATTCTCGCCCACAGACGGAAGTCTCGCGGACTATGGGGTACCCATACGCGTGCGCGCTTTGGGTGCCCATGCGCATGCGGGCTATGTCCGGGGCCGCGTACACGCGTGGGTGCCGATGACGCGGCGTCAGTCGGTCCAGTGAGCGGGTCGCGGCAGCGAGTGGTCGGCGATCACCACGCCGTCGGGTGTGACGGATGCCGTCGCATAGAGCAGCGACTGCGTGGGGTATCCGTGCGGGCGGTTGTCGCGGATGATCGCCCGGTCATCCGCGGGGTCGAGCTGCGCCGAGGTCGCGAGCAGCGCGACCCACTCACCGACCCAGTCGGAACTCTGCGCCGTGGGGCCGAGCGCCCGGAACTCGGGGAGCCAGGTCGCGATCCGCGGAGTGTCCTCGTCGTCGAGATCGTCGTGCGCGATCATGTGGGTGCCGGACTCGATCAGGGTCTCCCGCAGCGAGATGCCGTCCCAGCTCAGCACCCGCGCGCCCTCCGGACGCACCTCGAGCAGGTTGAAGCCGTGCATCGACAGCGGTGCGACGGGGGAGCGGCCGAGCACTGACTCGAGCGCGAGCGTTCCGCGCGTGAGGGCGAGTTCGTCGGGGAGGTCGACGACATCCGCACGGTTGAGGAGCACGGCGAGACGCCGCTCCTCGGGGTTCACCGCGAGCCACGCGCCGCCGGCTCGTCGGTCGCGGATGCCGAGCACGGCGGGGTGCGTCTCCGGCCACCATTCGCCGAGAGCATCCCAAGCACGTAGCGGGTCCTCGTCGCGCACGGCGAGAAGTCGAGCCGTCGCAGCATCCGTCACATCGATCACGACCGTGCACACCCGGGTAAGTCTACGGCGGCCCCTGCGGGCGTCGGCTGCGGCAGAATCGGAGGTGTGAACATCGTCGTCGGAGTCACGGGCGGCATCGCCGCATACAAAGCGGTGCACCTGGTGCGGCTGCTCATCAAAGCCGGTCATGAGGTCACCGTCATTCCCACCGAGGACGCGTTGCGCTTCGTGGGCCTGCCGACGTGGGAGGCCATCAGCCGGCATCCGGTGACCACCAGCGTGCACGATGACGTCGCCCGCGTGCGGCATGTCGCGCTCGGCCAGAACGCCGATCTCGTCATCGTCGCACCGGCGACCGCGAACACGATCGCCCGGATGACAGCCGGAATCGCCGACGACCTGCTCGGCACCACGCTGCTCGCGACGGAGGCGCCCGTCGTCATCGCCCCGGCGATGCACGCCGAGATGTGGCGGCACCCGGCGACGCAGGCGAACATGGCGATGCTCCGTTCCCGCGGCGTGCACATCGTCGGCCCCGCCGACGGAGAGCTCGCCGGCGGCGACAGCGGACCGGGCCGGATGGTCGAACCTGACGACATCGCCGAGGCGGCACTCGCCCTTTTCGCCACGGGAGATCTCGCCGGTCTGCGCGTGGTCATCTCGGCAGGAGGAACGCGCGAGCCGATCGATCCGGTGCGGTATCTCGGCAACCGGTCCAGCGGGCGGCAGGGTGTCGCGCTAGCCGCAGAGGCGGCGAGGCGGGGTGCCTCCGTGACGCTGGTCGCGGCGAACGTCTCGGGCGATGTGCTCGCCGCGGCGCAGCACCCGTCCGTAGACATCGTGCCGGTGGGGTCGGCTGCAGAGCTCGGTGATGCTCTCGCGGATGTCGTCGCCGCGGCCGACGTCGTGATCATGACAGCCGCCGTCGCGGACTACCGGCCGGTCGAGGTCGCGGCTCGCAAGCTCACGAAGGACGACGGCGAACTGAGACGGATCGAGCTCGTCGAGAATCCGGACATCATCGCCGGACTCGCTGCCGCGCGACGGGAGGGGCAGACCTTCGTCGCCTTCGCGGCCGAGACCCCCTCGGAGGAGGGCGGCGAGGAGGAGATGCTCACCCGGGCTCGACGCAAGCGCGAGCGCAAGGGCGTCGACGTGCTCGTCGTGAACGAGGTCGGGTGGGACCGCGGGTTCGAGACGGCCGACAACGAGGTGCGGGTGATCGGGCCGGACGGGCGCGTCATTGGGGCGGCATCCGGAAGCAAGCGCGAGGTTGCGGCGGAGATCTGGGACGCGGTTGTGGCGGTGCGCTCTCTGGCTTGAATGGGGCACGGAGGGTGAGAACTCACAGTGGATGTGAGTTCTCACCCTAGTTGAGGTTGGTTCGCGATTTTCAGGCAGGTGAGACTGGTGATTCCACGGATCTTGGGTCTGCTTGGATCGGCCAGTTCTCAAGCGAATTGAGAGTTTTCGAGAACAAGAGCCCAGGTCGGAGATACCTCATGGGCGCCTTAGTCCGCTGACTCACGAGACGCCGTGGCGCGCGAGGAAGGTCTCGACCGCCTCGTCGGCGATCGACGACAGGCGCCCCGCCGTGTACCGCGACGACCCCGCCGTGAGGGTGAGCCGGTCCAACGGTGCCCCCAGCACGAGCCAGGTGAACTGCTGTGCGGCGATGTCGGGATCGGAGATGCGCAGCGATCCTCGGTCGGCGAGCTGGGCGAGGGCGGCGGAGAGCAGGCGCTCGTTGCGCTCCCAACTGCGGCGGACGTAGGCGTCGGCGACCTCGGGGAGGCGTTCCGACTCCGCGATGACGAGGGTGCGCATCTGCACGACCGCGGGGCTCAGCACGCCCGCCTGGAGCACGGAGGCGAGCTCTCGCAGGCCGACGCGGGGATCGTTGTTCTGCAGCAGCCTCTCCAAGTGCGGGCGCATGGCATCGCGACCGCGGTCAACCCAGTCGGCGACGACGGCGGCGAACAGGGCCTCCTTCGATGGGTGCCGACGGTAGAGCGTTTGCTTCGAGATGCGCGCGGCGGTGGCGACGGCATCCATGGTCGTGGCGGAGTAGCCGTCGCGCACGAAGATCTCCCTGGCGGCCTCGAGCAACTCCGCCCCGGAGAGTCCGCCAGGGCGGCCGGGAGGGCGAGCGGGCTCTCGCGTCGACGTCATCCTCAAATAGTACTAGACAGTACTAAAGATGAAGGGTAGCGTACTCGCAAGTACTAAACTGGAGGTCGAGATGATCGGGATAGGCATCGCGGTGGCGACGGTCGCAGGATTCATCGTCAGTTCCGTGTACTACATGGTCTTCATGCCGCTGGAACAGCGCGTCTCGCAGGGGCATGCCATCGAGCGGGCGAAGCCGGGAGTGGTCCAGATCGTCTCCGAGCTCGTGCGAACGGCTGTTCGCGCTACGGCGTTCGCGTGGGTCGCCACCCAGGCCGGGCTGCTCTCTCTGCCCAGCGCCCTCCTGCTCGCCCTGGTGCTGTGGGTGGCCTTCCCCATCGTCCTGCTCACGGGATCGGTCATGTGGGACAAGGCGCCGGTGGCCACGGCGGTGCTGCACGTGGGTGACTGGCTCATCAAGCTTCTGCTCGTCGCGCTGATCACCGCACTCATTCATTGACGACATCTGAGAGACGAGGATGACCATGAACGCTCAGACCGGGCCTGGCCCGCTCGACATCACCTTCATCGCCACGCTGATCACCAGCGAGGCGAAGGGCGGCTGGACCTACGTGCAGCTGGACGGCTCCGCCGACCGCTTCGGGACGAGGGGGCTGGTTCGCGTGCGCGGCACCGTCGACGGGGAGCCCTTCGACGGCTCCTTCATGGCGCTCGGCGACGGCACCCACAAGCTGCCGATCACGGCCGCGCTTCGCGCCAAGATCGGCAAGACCACGGGCGAGGAGGTGACGGTCCACCTCACCGAGAGGAGGCCGTGACCGGGGTCGGGCAAGCTTGGAGGATCGGCCAACGAGCGTGAGAACCACAGCTGAATACTGACGAGCCATGGCTGATGAACCTTTCTCAACCAGGTTGAGAAAGTCTCAACTAGCTTGAGAATTCACTGTGGAGGGGCTGACGGGAATCGAACCCGCGCTGTCTGCTTGGGAAGCAGAAGTTCTGCCATTGAACTACAGCCCCGCGCCCGTACATCCGTGCGGCCGAACGGGTGCTGCAAGCCTAGTCCGCGGGCCCGCTTCCGGCAAACGAACCCGCGTCAGTCAGATGCGAGAGCCTCCAGCTGCCGGTCGAAGATCGCGGTCGCCTGGCTCGCGAGCGTGGACGTGAGCGTGGCCATTCCGGGGCTCACCTGAGCCATCACGATGCCCTCGTCGTACGCGGCCCAATACAGATCCTCATCCTCGCTGACGTTGTGCAGCCCCGACCATCCGTCGACCGCGGGTGCGGGCTCCTGCAGCGTGGTCCCGTGGGCAGCCACTCCGATGCAGGATGTGAGCTGGTGCTCCAGCGCCTTGAGGTTCGCCGCAAGCTCCGACTCGTTCAGCGGGAGCACGGCGATGACGAGAGTCGGTGTTGGGCGTTCCGCAGAGGTGGCGAGGAACGTGCCACTCGCGGCGGTGGCCCGCTCCGTGAGATAGAGGGCTGTCCAGGCGCTGTCGTGGCAGTCGCCGCCGTAGTCGTAGCCCTCCGGCGGGGTCACGAATCCGCGAAACCTGCCGCCCTGCCACAACGGTGCGACCTCCGAGACCTCGGACTCGGTGAGGACGCCGTTCGTCGCGGTCAACTCGCCGGTCGCCGCAGGCGTGCTCTCGGGGGTGGACGACGGCGTCGACGTGGGATGCGTGTGACCCACAGGCGTGCAGCCGACGAGCGCGACCGTGAGAAGGCCGGCAACCGTTGCCGTCTGTCGTCCTCCGGTCATTCGTCCATCACACCACGACCCAGAATCCAGCGGAAGCCGCACGTTCGTGCAGAGTTCGGCCGCGTCCGCACCCCGGTGTTAGCCTGCGAGCGGCGGCGCGCGGAAGCGTCGTCGGAGGAGGATCCATGGCTCTCAACGAGATCGAGTTCCCGTCGCGCAACGGCCGCGACACCATCCACGCGTGGGTCTACGAGCCCACGGTTCCGCCTCGCGCGGTCGTGCAGCTGGTGCACGGCCTGGGTGAGCACTCGCGTCGATACATCCGACTGATCGCCAAGCTGCTCGACGAGGGATTCGTCGTGGCCGCCGACGATCACGCGGGCCACGGCAAGACGGCGATGAGCTCGGGCATCTGGGCCGATGCGGGAGACGACGCCGGTGACGTGGTCGTTGCGGACGAGCAGACGCTGCGGACCCGCGTGCGCGCGCTGTACCCGAACCTGCCCTACGTGGTCTTCGGTCACTCCTGGGGATCGATGATCGCGCGCGGGCTCGCGGCGGAATCGTCCGAGGAGCTCGACGGCCTGATCCTCGGCGGCATCGCGGCCCAGATGGACGGCCTCGAATCCCAGCTGGACCGCGCCGCGCTCGCCGCCGAGCCGGACCCGACCGCCTTCGCCGACGCGTACATCGGCGATGTGTTCGCGGGCTTCATCTCCCGCTTCGGACCCGATGCCGGGGCGACCGCCTGGGTCGCGCGCGACGTCGATGTCGTGCGCGACCACCTCGCCGACCCCCTCAACAACTTCGGGGCGCCGATGACCGTGCGCTTCCTCCGCGGCTTCGTGGACCTGTACGACCGGGCGAACGGCGACGACTGGTACGCGAGCGTCCGATCCGACCTTCCGAACCTGATCCTCGCGGGGGACCAGGATCCGGTCGCGAACTACGGCGAAGGGGCCTACCACGTGGCGAACCGTCTGATCGCGACCGGCCACGCTGACGTGCGCGCGCACGTCTACCCGGGCTTCCGCCACGAGGTGCACAACGAGCCCGAGATCCGCGACGACGTTGCCGACGAGATCATCGGCTTCGTCGAGCGAGCGATCTCGGCGCGATAGGGACACGACACGACGGCGGCGAGTGCGAGCCCGCCGCCGTCCGCCTTCTCTGCTGTGAGCGGATTCCGTAGCGCGGCGCGAGTGCCGGATTCCTAGAATGGGGCATGACCGACACCTCCGTGCCCGCCTTCGGCGCCACCGCTCCCGTTCGCGACGACGCTGCCGGTCCGAAGGCTCGCGACCCCCTCTGGCGGCACCTGCTCGGCGGGTTCCTGCGTGATCGGCGCAAGGCACTGGGGAAGACTCTCGACGAGGTCGCCCACCGCGCCGGGGTCTCCCCGCAGTACCTGTCGGAGATCGAGCGGGGCCTGAAGGAGCCGTCGAGCGAGATCGTGGCGGCGGTCACCGAAGCCCTCGGGGCGAGCCTGCTGGATCTCACCCTCGACGTCGCCCGATCCCTGTCCGCCACGACACCCGCATCAACCCAGCTCTCAGCCACGCGGTCGAGTTTCGCGCTCGCGGCCTGATCGATCCGCACACCGAGCGGTGATCACCTGATCGATCAAGCCGTACTCGCGCGCCGCCGTGGCGGTGAACACGCGGTCATGATCCGTGTCGGCGCGCAGCCGCTCAACCTGCTGCCCGGTGTGATGCGCCAGGACCTCCTCTATGTCGGAGCGGAGGCGGATCACCTCGTCGGCCTGCAGGATTAGATCGGGAATCGCCCCACGCCCCTGAGCCGCCGGCTGATGCAGGACGACGCGGCCGTGAGGGAGGGAGCTGCGCTTGCCCGCAGCGCCCGCGGCGAGGAGCACCGCCCCGACCGACACCGCCTGACCCACGCATGTCGTCGCCACAGCGGGCTTGATGAAGGTCATCGTGTCGTAGATCGCGAGCATGGCACTCGGATCGCCGCCCTCGCAGTTGATGTAGAACTGGATGTCCTGATCGGGGTTGTCGGCCTCCAGATGCAGCAGCTGAGCGATCAGCGTGTTCGCGACACCGGCGTCGATCGCCGTGCCGAGGTACACCACGCGCTGGGTGAGCAGGTGCGAGTAGACGTCCATGATGCGTTCGCCGCGCGGGTGCTGCGCGATGACGTTCGGCACGGTGTAGCTGCTCATCGCCGGGCACCTTCCATCGTGTGCGAGAAGCCGGCGGAGACCCGCTCCCGTGGACGGTAGTCGTCGAAGGACGTGATGATCTGGTCCACGAAACCGTACGCGAGCGCCTGCTCTGCCGAGTACCAGTGATCGTGCAGGGAATCCTCGAAGATCCGCTCCACCGGCTGGCCGGTGTCCTCGGCGATCAAGCCGAGCACCGTGTCGCGAGTGTGCCGGAGATCGTCGGCCTGCAGCGCGATGTCCACGGCCGCACCACCGATGCCCGATGAACCCTGATGCATCAGCACGCGCGCGTGCGGCAGCGCCTTGCGCTTGCCCTTCGTACCCGATGAGAGTAGGAATTGCCCGGCGCTGTAGGCGATGCCGAACACCAGCGTCGACACGTCGTTCGGGATGGTGCGCATGATGTCGCGGATCGCGAGCATCGCCGGCACGGAGCCACCGGGGGAGTGGATCCACAGGGAGATGTCCGCGCTCGGGTCGTCGGATGCGAGTGTGATCAGCTGCGTGGCGAGGAGGGTGCCGTTGTCGTCATCCAGGGGGCCGTCGAGCACGAGCACGCGGCGCTCGTAGAACTCCCGCCGCACGGTATCGGTGAACAGTGGTGGTCGGGGTGAATCGCTCATGTGCCCATCGTCTTCGTCGTGATGACGGGGCAGGGCGATCTCTGCTGCGGGCAGATCTGCCGTCAGCGGAGACGCGAGCGGTCAGGACCCGTCGAAGACGCGCGTGGCCCCGTGGATATGGGCTTCCGCGATTCGTCGCGCGGCTGTCGCGTCCCCGTCGGTGAGGGCGGCGACGAGCTCGTGATGCTGCCTCGCGGCTTCCTGCGCCCACTCCGCGTGTTCGAGGTTCAGCGCCGTTGAAACGGCCAGTCTCGCAATCGCGCGGCGATGGGCATCGGCGAGGAACTCGTTGCCGCTGGCCTCGACGATGAGCTCGTGAAAGCGCATGTTCGCCTGCGTGGCGGCCGGAGCGTCTCCACCTTCGACGGCGTCGGCGAAGTCCTGCGCGAGGCGGGTGAGCTCGTGGAACCAGATCGGTGCGACCAGTCCTGCCTTCACCCGCTGCGCCGTGAGCTGAGCGGAGAAGCCCTCCAGTTCGCGCCGGAAGTCGAACAAGCGGCGCATCGCATCGCGGTCGAGCCCCGCGACCACGACCCCGCGTGAGACGGGTGCGACGAGCCCCTCCGCCAGCATTCGACCCAGGGCTTCGCGAACCGGTGTGCGGCTGACTCCGAGCTCCTCGGCCAGCGCCGCTTCGCGCAGCCGATCCCCGGAGCTGTAGGTTCCGTCGAGGAATCGTGTCCACAGTGCCTCGTAGACCGACTGCGTCGACCCCATGGTCCCTCGGTCAAGCGTCGTCATGCCGTGAGCATACAACGCATACGAATTTCGTGCTTGCACTCTTTGCATGCAATGCATACGATCTCATTTGGAGGTGATCGGACGTGGAACTCGGAGCGGTGGTGCTGCTGGCACTTGCGGGAACGGCCGCCGGCGCGATCAATGCGATCGCCGGTGGCGGCTCGCTCGTGACATTCCCAGCCCTCCTCGCCCTCGGCTACCCGCCCGTCATCGCGAACGTCACCAACACGGTCGCCGCTCTGCCCGGATATGTGGGTGGAGCGTGGGGCTATCGCCGCGAGCTCGCGGGTCAGCGCCGGCGGGTCATCGTGCTGGGACTCATCACCGTGGCGGGCGCCGTTGGCGGCTCCGCGCTCCTGTTGGCGGGCAGCGAGCAGACGTTCAGCGCCGTGGTGCCGTGGCTGGTGCTCGCCTCGACCGCGCTGCTGGCTGCTCAACCCGCCCTCACCCGCCTGGTGACGAAGCAGCGGCTCGCCGGGGCGGAGCGTCTGCGCTGGGCCGGACTCGGCCAGTTCGGCGTCGCCGTGTACGGCGGATACTTCAATGCCGGTCTCGGCATCATGATGCTCGGTGTGCTCGGAATCGCGCTGCGCGAGTCGCTGCAGCGATTGAACGCACTCAAGAGCGTGCTGTCCGTGGTGGCGAGCGCGGTGTCGCTGGTGTTCTTCGCGCTGTTCTCAACCGTGTCGTGGCCGGCGGCCGCCATCATGGCGGTCGCCGGCCTCCTCGGGGGATGGATGGGCGCTGCCGTCGGCAGGCGCCTGCCTGTTCCCCTCCTCCGCTGGTCGGTTGTGACCTTCGGATTCGTCGTGTTCCTCGTCCTCCTGGTGAATCATGCTTCCTGAACGCTCCACCCTGCTCCTCAAGAACGCTCACGTCCTGCCGCTGGATCCGGCCGTCGAAGAAGGCCGTGCGGACATCCTCATCCGAGATGGCGTGATCGAGCAGATCCAGCCCGACATCGACGCTCCTGCCGGAGTCGCCGAGATCGACGCGTCGGGCAGCATCGCCCTTCCCGGATTCATCGACACCCACTGGCACCTGTGGAACTCGCTCCTGCGCGGGACGGTCGGCGACGCGCCGGGCCGGGACTACTTCTCTGTGAAGCGCGGCCTTGCTCCCCACTTCGAACTCGACGACTTCTACTGGTCGGCGCGCTTCGCCCTCGCCGAAGCGGTGCAGAACGGCATCACGTCGGTGCACAACTGGGACCACAACGTCCGCGACGGCGGCGACGTCGATGCGAACCTCCAGGCGCAGATCGACTCCGGACTCTGCGGCCGGTTCTCCTACGGACCCCGCGACTCGTCGGCGACCACCGAGGACATGGACTTCGCGCGCCTCGACGCCGCGCGCGAGCGGTGGTCGGACGAGAAGCTCGACCACCGCATCCACTTCGGTGTCGCCCTCCGCGGTCCGTATCGCACGTCCACCGAATTGGCGGAACGCGAGTGGCGGGCGGCGCGTGAACGTGCGATGCCCATCACGATGCATTGCGATCGATGCCTGCGGGAGTCGGCCTGCCAGTCGTGCGGCCTGACCCGGCTCGAGGACGAAGGCCTTCTCGGCCCCGACGTTCAGATCGTCCACGCGGTGCACGCGTCGGCGGAGGACGTGGCCGCCGTCTCCCGAACCGGGACGAAGATCTCCGTCAGTCCGCTCTCCGAGATGCGCACCATGGGCTTCCCCCGGGTGACCGAGTTCCTCGAAGCCGATGTGCTGACGACCCTCTCGATCGACACGCTGGCTATGCCCGCCAACGCCGACGTTCTCAGCACGCTTCGTGCGCTGCTGTCGGCCGAGCAGGCTCGCACGGGACGCGCGACGCTGACGCCCCGCATCGCGCTGGAGATGGCCACCATCCGTGCCGCGCGAGACCTCGGCATCGACGATGTGACCGGCTCCCTGCGTCCGGGCAAACGTGCGGACGTGATGCTGCTCGACGCCGGACACGCGTCGCTGCTCCCCAGCGGTGACGTGGTCGAGAGCCTCATCTACAGCGGCACCTCCGCCGCCATTCACACCGTGATCTGCGACGGACGCATCCTGCTGCACTCCGGCGAACTGGTTCAGGAGTCGGCACGACAGGCCATCCGAACCGCCAATGACCGACGAAACGCCCTCGTTCACCGCGCTCGACTCGCGGGGACGTGGGACAACACCTGAACCCCCACAGAAAGGCAGTCAACGATGATCAGCCTCAATCACTCATCCGAGAGCACACGCAGATCCGCGCCACCCCGGCCGCTCTTCGGCTCGCGGGCAGCGGTGCTCATGTTCCTCCTCATCCTGCTGGCCTACTCGGTCAACGCGATGGACCGCATGGTCTTCCCCGTCCTGCTGTCCGAGATCCGGGCCGAGTACGGATTCGGACTGCCCGAGGCCGGCTTGCAGTCCACCCTCTTCGCACTCGGGATGGGACTCACCGGCATCCCCGCGGGCATCGCGCTGCGCCGGTGGGGCCGGAAGAACGTCGTGATCCTCGGCACGCTGCTGTTCTCCGCGGCGACCGTGCTCACCGTCGTCAGCCTCGGGTTCTGGGACATGCTCATCTGGCGCGTGCTGTCCGGTGTCGGCGAAGCGCTCCAGCTCGTCGCGATCCTGACGATCGCCTCGCACGCGTTCCCGAAACGGCGAGGCGTCGCGATCGGATCCGTCAACGTGGCCTTTGCCACCGGATCCCTCATCGGCCCCAACCTGGGCGTCCTGCTGCACGAGACGTTCGACTCCTGGCGCGCGCCGATGATCGCGTTCGGTGTGATCGGCATCGTCGCGGCGCTGCTGGTGTGGGTCGGCGTCCGCGCCGCGTTCTCCGAGCAGCACATCTCCACCGAGACCGTGCACTACGTCGGCGGAGCCACCAGGATCCTGAGCCGCAACCCGCTCATCCTCGGCATGATCACCGTGCTGTTCGGCCTCATCGACTTCGGCTACATCGGCATGTACGCCAGCTTCACCATCGAGCACCTCGGCTTCAGCGCGGCGCAGGCGGCCTTCGCCGTCGGCCTCTCGGGTCTCGCCGCCTTCGCCTCTCCGCTCGGCGGACTGCTCGTGGACAAGCTGTCGCCGAAGCTCGTGATCGGCGGGCTGAGCATCGCCCAGGCGATCTGCGGTGCGGCTCTCTTCCTCGGCCCCGCCGACCTCGCCTGGCACGCCACCTGGTCGTTCCTTTTCGGTCTGATCGCCAGCTCGGGGATCTACGTCGGACTCGCGGCCTCACTGGTGAAGAGCATGAGCGAGGAGAACGCGTCCCGTGCGTCGGGACTGTTCACCAGCTGCATCTACATCGCCGCGGGATTCGCGGGCCTCATCTTCGGGCTGATCGTCGGGGCCGCGGGATGGAACGCCGCGGGCCTCATCCAGATCACCGGACTTTCCATCGTCGCTGCCGCCCTCGCTCTCATGATCCGGGACAAGGACTTCAGCCGACTCGCACCTGTCAGCACACCCCAGGGAGTAACTCCATGAAGCCGAAGTGGCCCACCACGCCCACCCTCGTTCCCATCGCGGACTCGGACGAAGGCTTTCCGGTGCGACGCATCTATTGCGTCGGTCGCAACTACGTCGACCACATCCGCGAGATGCGTGAGGGCGATGAGCGGGATGACCCGTTCTTCTTTCAGAAGCCGACCGACGCCATCGAGCTGAACGGCAGCGCCATCCCGTACCCGGCCGGCACGCAGGACTTCCAGTACGAGGGGGAGCTCGTCGTCGCCATCGGCTCGACGTTCCGTGGCGGGCAGGATCCCCTCGGTGTCGTGTTCGGCTATGCGGCCGGCATCGACCTCACCCGCCGCGACCTGCAGAAGGACTCCGTCTCGCAGGCACGACCGTGGGAGCCGGGCAAGTCGTTCGATCGGTCGGCTCCCTGCGGGACGATCCTCCCGCGGGAACGCGTCGTTGGAATCGAGTCCGGAACGCTCTCGCTGACCGTGAATGACGAGCAGCGCCAGCGGACCACGTTCGATCTCATGATTTGGTCCGTGCCGGAGATCATCACGCGGCTGGGGGAGCTCTACACGCTTCAGCCCGGCGACCTCATCTACACCGGCACCCCCGCCGGCGTCTCGGCGATCCACCCCGGTGATCGCCTCACCGTGCAGATCACTGGACTGCCGGAACTGAGCATCTCGATCGTCGACCAGGAGGAATCATGAGGCCCACCGAACGTCTCGACTACAGCGCGATCGTCGATCGGGAGCCGCGAACGCTTCCCGACGGCAAGAAGGTGGCCGTCTGGGTCATCGTCAACATCGAGGAGTGGAACGACGACGAGCCCATGCCCCGCACCGTGCTCACGCCTCCGGCCGGAGGCGTTCCGACCCCGGATGTGCCGAACTGGTGCTGGCACGAGTACGGCAACCGCGTGGGGTTCTGGCGCATGCTCAAGGTGCTCGACAAGCACGGCATCCCTGTCGCGCTGGCGACCAACGGCAGCGCCGTCTCCCGCTACTCCGCGATCACCGACGCCGCCATCGAACGCGGCTGGGAGTTCATCGGACACGGCTTCGGGCAGAAGAACATGCAGAAGGTCCCCGACGAGCGTGAGGACATCCGACGCACCACCGAGGCGATCCGCAGCGCGACGGGCAAGGCCCCGCGCGGATGGCTGGGGCCGGGGCTCACCGAGACCTGGGAGACGCCGGACATCCTCGTGGAAGAGGGATACGAGTACGTCTGCGACTGGGTGCTGGACGACCAGCCCGTGGAGCTTCGCACGCGGACGACGCCGATCACCAGCATTCCGTACACGCAGGAGTGCAACGACGTCGCGATGATGCTGATCCAGCACCACCCCGCGCGTGAGTACCTGCAGCGCGCCACGGATCAGTTCAATCAGATCGCCGAGGACGCCGAGGACTCCGCCCGCGTGATGGCACTGGTCGTGCACCCGTACATCATGGCCGCGCCGCATCGGCTCACGTACTTCGACCAGGCCCTCGCACACATCCGCGCCGACGAGCGTGCGGTGTTCATGACGGGGGAGCAGATCCTGGATTGGCACCAGGGCACCCGCGCGTAGTCGCGCCTGCGGCGGCGGGATCACGGACGTGGTCTCGCCGCCGTTTTCAATGTCCGAGGGCCCGTGGTTGTATGGCGGCATGAGCATCGCAACGTCGGCAGACGGCACTGCCATCGAGTTCTCGGCGACCGGAGACGGTCGCACCGTCGTGGTCGTGAACGGCGCCCTGTCGCGAGCAGTGGACGCGGCGCCTCTCGCGCAGGCGCTCGTCGATGCCGGCTTCCGCGCGGTCACGTGGGATCGTCGTGCTCGTGGTGGGAGCGGGGATCGCCCCGGCTCCACGCCCGACGATGAGGTCGCCGATCTGGCGGCGGTGATCGACGCCGCGGGCGGAGCGGATGCTGTCCTCGGCCACTCCTCCGGAGCCGTGCTGGCTCTCTATGCGGCCTCGCGGGGTGTCTCGACCGGAGCGCTCTTCCTCTCCGAGCCGCCGATCGACTTCGAAGGTTCCGGTGTGCAGACACCGGAGCTCGCCGATCGGCTGCAGTCGCTCGTCGACGACGGCCGGCCTGGCGACGCGATCGAGACGTTCCAGCTGGAAGCAGTCGGTCTACCTCGTGAGATGGTCGAGGCCGGTCGCACGAACGGCATGCTTGACGCGCTCACAGCGCTCGCGCAGTCCACCGTGTACGACACACGGCTGGTGTACCGGATGCGCCAGCCGGGCATCGAGCTGCTCGACGTGAAGCGTCCGGTCACCGTGCTGCGCGGGGAACAGACCTTCCCGTTCTTGATCGCGGCGTCGGACTGGGCGGCAGCGCATATCCCGGGTGCGGAGCTGGTTGTGGTGCCCGAGTCGGTCATGCACCGGCTCGACCCGGCTGCGACGGCCCGCGTTATCGCCGCGCGGCTCTGACGACGGAATCCGCGTGCGGTTGTTGATCCGCCACTCGTTTTGCGATTTTGCTGTTGCTGAAGCGCCCTTGTGACGCAGTCGCTCGGCGAACCGAAGGCGTGGGCGTGATGAGCTCCACCACGCCCGTCGCCAAGGCCCTTCGTCTCGCTTCGCTCACTTAGGAACCTGAGGGTTCAGCGTGCCATCGCTGAGCCCCCGGTTCCTGGGCGAGGAGTGCCAGCGACGAGACGAAGGGCCTCGGGGCGTACATCGCCGGTGGTGGCCTTTGTCTCGCTTCATGATTTCTGAGTTCCGCCGCACGCCGCATGAGATTCCCGACCCCATGACCCGCGAGACTTCCCCCTGCGGGCGAGCATCCGCGCAACGCTACGGGACTCCACTACGCGGGGATTGTCGCCCACAGGGAAGTCTCGCGGGAGGGAGTTGCGAGGAACGCACGCAAGAAGTGTCAGTAATGCGGGGAGATGGCACTGAATGTCACGTAAAAGGGCCACTTTGAGCAGGGTTGCGCCAACTTTGCCGTGACATTTTCTGGAGGTGCTGGCTAACGACGTCGCATGTCGGCGAGGGATCTACGCTCCGGGGCATAGCCCCGATCAAGGTCGGTCTCATCGCCTTCGAATCGGGTTTGAGGTTCTCTGTACCTGCCCCCGAGCCTCTTCTGCAGACTCCGTCGGAGCGCTGGTGTCGGCACCACGTGACATCCTGTTCCGACTGAAGCAGCGGAGCACTCCGCGACAACCGCGGGCGCGAAGGGGGATCTCATGTGGGAAGGCTCATACGAGTTCGTTGTCGACCAATGGGGCGTGGGCGAAGGGGGTTTGCATTCGCAGGAGATTTGCTTCCAGGAGATCAAGCGGCCAGGAGCCACGCCCATCGGAGACCCGGTGTCCGTTCGAGTCGTATACGACTGTGGGTCTGGGAAAGGTCGTGCACCCAGGCAGGCGCTGGTAAACGCTGTTGATCGGATGCTTGCGGGCATCCCCGACGGCTCGGTGATCGATCTGCTCGTGATCTCCCACTTTGACCACGATCACGTAAACGGCCTCGATCACCTCTCTGCCGAGATTCGCACGCGCGGAATCAACGTCAGGCGCGTGTGGGCACCGATCCTCGGCAAGATCGAGGCGCTGTATGCGGCCGCGAGCACACCTGCCCCGACACCGTGGTACCTGCAGCTCTTGGATGATCCCAGAGGGCAACTGTCCGAGTTGTTCGAAGGAGCCGAGGTGACGTTCATTACCCCAGACGGAGCCCCGATCCTCCTCGGAGAGAGCGACGGTGGACCAGCCGAAGAGCCGATCACAGTCATACCCGCGCCCGGTACACGCGGAATCGCGGTTCAGGCGGGTCCATCAGGCAACGTGGAGCTGCTCTGGGAGATCCAGCCGTACGTGGTGCCGTCAACGCTCGTAGGGGCGCAGACCGTTGCTCAAGCAGTGCAGAAAGCCATCGGCAAGCGGATCGATCAATGCACACTCGACGATCTTCGGAAGATCGCAGCCGACACTGACTTGAAGAAGGCCTTTCACGACGCTGTGATGCAGCACCATCGACTTCCGGCTACCCAGCGGGCGTCGAGTTCCCGTACGGGGGCGAATCTGTCGACGCTCTGTCTGTACTCGGGCCCGGTGTCGCCGTATCAGTGGTGCCATTTCCGGCGGGGATGGGCACCAACCGCCACAAACCCAGCCGCTATCCCCATCGCCCCAGCGTGGTTGGGGACGGGCGATGCGGGACTCAAAGACATGCGCGATGTACAAGCGCTGGAACGGGGACTGACCGCGAGTCGTTTGGATCGGGTCGGCATCGCCTCTGCTCCGCATCATGGATCCAGGCTCGACTCGGGGGCTCCCCTCTGGGACGCTCTGCCAAATGTGAGGAAGGTGACGATCGAGGGCGACGTGCCGGCGGGCGGAAGAGGTCAGGTCCACCCGCACGTCCCGGTATTGACCGAGCTGAAGAGGCGGAACCTGCATGTGCACGTCGCCGCCAGCCCGGGCACGCCGGCTTCGCCTCCGGTGACAGCCGGCGACTTCAACTGGACCGACAAGAGGATCCGCTGACAACGAGCCCGTGCCGGAACGAACGTAAGCCGCCCACCGGTCTGCGATTGCGATGCATCTATTCCGGGACGCCTTGGGCTGTCGGGCACGCTTGAATGGAATACATGGTGATCCTTCCGTCTCCCGATGCCCTCATAAAGGCGGTCGTGGATCGGTGCCTGAAGTCGGGCGACTTCAACGGGCTCCACCTGCACACCAACGTGGAGCCGGCGCTGATCGATGCCGCAAAGCAGCTGGTACAGGACGGCATGCTGCAAGTGATGGTGTCGCGCGTTGATTACATGAACCCGCACATCCGTCCATGGGCTTCGCGGCGGACGATCGAGTCACTAGACGAACTGACGGGGGTTCGAGATCGTGATCGCGATGGACTTCCGCAGAGACCTCGCGGAGGCGGAGACGCCCGCTCAGGTCAACACCGCGACGATCGCCTACCGCGACCGAGCGGGTGCGCGGCGCTCTGACGACTTCGCGCTCGACCTTCACCAGCTCAAAGGGGCGATGTGGCGGGAGACCCGCGGGATGCATCAGCTGTCGAAGTCTGTGCGTGGCATCGCGCAGAAGATGGGCGTTAGCAGCTTCTGAACCGCCTCGCGGCCGCTGCGCATGTGCGATCAGCGCCCGACGTCGTTGGGACTGTGGCGCCGCATCAATTGCTCAGTGAACGCGTCTACCCCGATAGCGTAAGAACAGCGAGATATCTCGACCCGAACGGCGCCGTAAGGCGCAGGAGAACAGCACATGACGCTTGCCCCGGAGAACTCCGACCACCTCACCCAGCGCGAGCTGGAATCCATGCTCTGGAGCGCCGCCAACGCGCTGCGCGGGCCGGTCGACCCGGGCGACTTCAAGTCGTACGTGTTCCCAGTGTTCTTCTTCAAATGGATCAGCGACATCTCCGCTTACCACCACGACGAGGCGGTCGCGGACCTCGGCGACGGCTGGTCACAGGACCTCGAAGACGAGGATTATCAAACCTTCGTCATCCCCGAGGGCGCGCACTGGGACGACGTCTTCGAGACGACGAAGGGACTCGGCGAGAAGCTCAACGACTCGCTCGTCGCGATCGCCGAAGCGAACCCCGGGAAACTCACCGGCGTCTTCGGCGACGTGAACTGGGCAAACGAAGAGCGCATCCCCACCTCCGCGCTCAAGGCGCTGATGCAGGTGTTCCAGTCCGTTTCGCTCGACCCCGACCACGTCTCGGGCGACATGCTCGGCAGCGCGTATGAGTACCTTTTGCGCGAGTTCGCAGAAGCGTCGGGCAAGAAGGCCGGTGAGTTCTTCACGCCCCGTCACGTGGTGCACCTGCTCGTGAGCATCCTCGACCCGAAGCCCGGCGACGATGTCTGCGACCCTGCGTGCGGTTCGGCGGGCATGCTCGTTGAGACCGTCGAAGTCGTGAAGGCGGCGGGCGGCAACCCGATGTCGCTGAGCCTCTACGGGCAGGAGCAGAACCTCACCACGGCGGGCATCGCCCGCATGAACCTCTACCTCCACGGCCTCGAAGACTTCGAGATCAAGCGCGGAGACACGTTCCGCGAACCGAAGCTCCTCGACCCGCACGGTGGGCTCCGTAAGTTTGACGTCGTCATCGCCAACCCGCCGTTCTCCCTGCAGAACTGGGGCGCCGACGGCTGGGCGAAGGACCCCTACAAGCGGGCCCTCGGCGGTGTCGTGCCGCCCGCGAAGAACGGCGACTGGGCGTGGATGCAGCACATGGTCTCCACCATGCGCCCCGGTTCTGGCCGCGTCGGCGTCGTGATGCCTCACGGTGCGCTGTTCCGTGGCGGTAAGGACGCCGAGATCCGTCAGTGGATGATCGAGCAGGACAAGCTCGAAGCCGTCATCGGCCTCCCGAACAACCTCTTCTACTCGACCTCGATCCCCGTCGCGCTGATGATCTTCCGCGACAGCAAGCCCGCCGAGCGCGAGGGCAAGGTGCTGTTCATCGACGGCCGCCAGCGGTTCAAGGCCGGCAAGAACCAAAACACCCTCGCCCAAGACGATGTCGACGTCATCAACGCTGCCTACCACCAGGGCATCGACACCGACGGAGACGGCGGTGTCTCGCTGCGCTTCGTCGAACGCGCCGAGATCGGCAACAACGGCTGGGACCTCAACATCGGGCGGTACATCCAGACGGAGACGAAAGCCGAGGCAGATGTGGACGCCGCGCTCGCATCGCTGCGTGAAGCACAGGCTGCGGTCGACGTCGCCCGCGCGGCGCTTGACGAGCGACTGAAGGAAGCGGGCTTCGATGCGTGAGGGGTGGCGTCAGATCACGCTGGGTGACGTGGCAGAGACTCGTCTCGGAAAGACTCTCCCACGGGGTTCTGGCCAGGACGATGACGGCGCGCCCTACCTGCGTAATGTGAACGTCCAGTGGGGGCGAATCGCGACCGAGAACCTCAACCGGATGCCGTTCACCGCGGTGGAGCGCAGGTTGCTGGAGCTCAAGCGAGGTGACATCCTCGTTTGCGAGGGTGGGGAAGTCGGACGCACCGCGCTCGTTTCCGAGGACCTTGAGGGCATCTACTTCCAGAACGCGCTGCATCGCGTGCGCCCTAGTTCTGAAGTAGTGCCGATGTTCCTTGCTCTGTCGATCGAACGCTTCGTGCGCAGCGGCGGGCTGGATGGTATCGCGACGCGGGTCACTATCGCGCATCTGAATCAGACGAAGCTCCGTGCTATCCAGCTGGTCCTCCCACCGCTCGCCGAGCAGCGGCGCATCGTCGATCTGATCGCGGCGGCGGACGACGCGATTGCAGCCGCCGAGGGCGAATCGGCAGCGACCTCAGCCGCTGCGAGGTCGCTGAGATCGTCACTGTTCAGCGAGCTCAAGCAGTCCCACCCCGTAACTACCGTGGGCGAGCTCTTCGAGATGAAGCTCGGACGTCAGAAGTCCGCCGCTCAGTCCATTGGCGACCACGTAATTCCATACGTCCGCGCGGGAAACATCACCGAGTACGGAGTCGCTGGTGAGTTGCTCACGATGAACTTTGAGCCGCGCGAACAGGAGATATTCCGCCTTCATGAGGGCGATGTACTCCTGGCGGAAGGCGGAACGGTCGGGGTGAGCGCCCGCTGGTCAGGCGGCTCAGAGGTTCCTGTGGGGTTCGACAAACATGTCATCCGCATCCGGGGGAGGCAGGGGGTGTCGATCTCGGATTTCGCCCACGAATGGGCTCGATGGGCTTACCAGGACGGCGTTTTCGATAGGACCGCCACCGGCATCACCATTCGAGCTTTGGGGTTCGGGCGGGCAACGAGAATCGAGCTTCCCGATACACCGCTCGCGCAGCAGGAGGACGTCGTGAAGACGCTCATTCCGATCGAAGAGGCCGCCGACGCCGCCCGTACAGAGGCTAACCGCCTCCGCACTCTCCGCTCCAACTTGCTGACCGTGCTGCTCTCCGGTGAGCATGAGATCCCCGAATCTTACGACCGCTTCATCGAGGAGGCAGCGTGATGGCGCAGGCCGGCTACAACGAGAAGGTCACTACCCAGAAGGCGACGATCGAGATGCTCGTCGAACAGGGCTGGCGGCATGTGCCCGGAAACGATCTGCCGCGCACGACGAAGAACGTGCTGATCGAATCGGACGCGAAGGCGGCGATCAAGCGCCTGAACCCGCAGCTCGATGGGCGCGAGAGCGCGGTGCTGTCGAAGCTGCGCACGGTGATCAGTCAGGTGCCTGACACCGGGCTGATGGCGGCGAACGAGGAGTTCACTCGGTTCCTGCGGGGCCGTGGCACGGTGCTGGACACCGCGACCAGCCATGACCGTTCCTTCAAGCTGATCGACTTCGAGGACCCCGACAACAACGTCTTCCTCGTCACCGACGAGGTCACCTACATGGGCGCGCGTTTCGACATCGTGCTGTGGGTGAACGGCATCCCCGTCGCAGTGGGGGAGATGAAGGCCCCGTCGAGCAGCTGGGCGAGAGGCGCGAAGGACATCTACACCTCCTACGAGGTGGAGCAGCCAGGGTTCTTCGTCCCGAACCTGCTGTCGTTCGCGACGGAGACGAAGGACTTCCGCTACGCCGGGGTGCGCACACCTCTTGACCACTGGCAGAAGTGGGGCGCGATGGACGTCGACCCGAAGGTCGACGGGTTCGACCGGATGAAGATGACCGTCGCGGGTCTCCTGGCGCCGGGCGTCGTGCTGAACCTCATCGAGCATTACGCGATGTACGAGACAACCGCTGACGACGCGGGTGTGGCGCGGACGATCAAGATCTTGCCGCGATACTTCCAGTACGACGCGGTCGAGAAGATCATCGCCCGTGCGACGAGCAAGACGAAGTCGAAGGGCCTGATCTATCACACGCAGGGGTCGGGAAAGACGCTCACGATGTCGTGGGTCGCGACCCGGTTGGTGATGGAGCCGCGCATGAAGTCGCCCACGGTCATCGCGATCGCGGACCGCACGCAACTGGTGAGCCAGACGTTCGGGCAGTTCAAAGCGTCAGGGTTGCCGGATCCCGTCGAAGCCGCTTCGATCTCGGATCTGCAGGGCGGGCTGAAGAAGGACGTGCGCGGGATTATCGCGACCACGGTGCACAAGTTCGCCGGCGCCGGTGTCCTGTCAGAGCGGGAGAACATCATCCTGCTCGTCGACGAGGCCCACCGAACGCAGGAGGGCAGTCTCGGCGAGGCGCTGCGCAAGGCGCTCCCGAACGCGCATCGCTACGGTTTCACGGGCACGCCGATCTCTGACGGTGATCGCAACACGTACAAGCTGTTCGGCGACCCGGACGACAAGGGGTGGTCGCTGTCGACCTATGACTCCGACAGGTCGACGGCTGATGGCACGACGGTCGACATCGTTGTGGTGCCGCGCCCGGTGGAATTCGACCTCGCGAAAGACCAGCTGGACGACGCCTTCGATGCCCTCGCGGAGGAGGAGGGGCTGGACGAGGAGACGAAGGAGAAGATCGCCAGCAAGAACGCCACCGCCCGTGCTGTCTTCCATAATCCGAAGCGCATCCGTGCGGTCGTGGAGAACGTCGTCACGCACTTCTACTCGACGATCGACCCCACCGGCATGAAGGCGCAGATCTTCGTCGCCGACCAGGAGCTGTGCATCGAGTACGACAAGGTGCTCAAGGACGTGCTTGCTGAGCGCGGGTATGCGGACGAGTCGGCGGTGGTGATCTCGGGTACTGGTTCGAAGCTCGACCTCAGCGCCTACCAGCTGACCGATGCGCAGGAAGAGGACCTGCTGGACAGGTTTCGGGCGTTCGGGGATCCGCTGAAGTTCCTCATCGTCACGGCGAAGCTTGGCACCGGGTTCAACGCTCCGATTGAGGGCGTGTTGTACCTGGACAAGCCGATGAAGATGCACACGCTGTTCCAGACGATCACGCGCACGAACCGCCCCTGGTCGAGCCCGGAGGGCGACTTCACGAAGGAACGCGGCACGATCGTCGACTACGTCGGCCTCGGTGACGGGTTCGCCCGCGCGATGCGCCCGACCGACCCCGAGCGAGCCAAGCGCGAGATCGAGGTCGAAGCGCTGATCGTGGCTGTCCAGAATGCGCTCAAGGAGATGCGGCGTCGGTTCGTCGGAGTTCCGCGCGATGCGTCCGCGAACAGCCTGCAGCAGGCCCGTGAGCGCATCCCCACTGGCAGCGAAGACCAGGACGAGTTCCGCGCCGAGTTCCTCTTCACACAGGGCCTGTGGGAGACGATCTGGCCGAGCGAGGATCTCGACCCGCTTGAAGACGACTACGCCTGGTACGCCTCCGTGTACAAGGCTCTCCCGATCCCCACAGACGATACAGATCTGATCGTCGACCGACTGGGACCGAAGACCCGCGAGCTCGTCCACCAGTACATGACTGACGTGCACGTGAAGGATCCCGGGAAGATCGTCACCGTCGCCGATGCCGACACGATCAAGAAGCTCGTGAAAGACGGGCGCCTGCCCGAGCCACCGGAGGAGCTCTCGAACAAGTCCGCCGAGGAGATCATCGAGAATCTCACGGCACGCATCAAACGGAAGCTCGAAGGCCCGGAGGCAGCGAAGTACACGCCGATCGCGGAACGCATCGACCGGATCCGCGAGATGTTCATCTCCAACGCGGAAGAGTCCATTCGTGCCCTCGAAGCGCTGTTCGGAGCAGCTGCGGATCTGACCAAGCTCGAGAACGGCGCTGACCCCGACGACAAGGTCGGGAACCTCACCCGCATCTTCCGAGAGAACACTCCGGGCGGGCAGACGGAGGTGATCGAGCAGATCGTCACCGAGATCGACACTCTCGTTCGTCAGGCGGTGTTCGCTGGCTGGGAGTCGCGCGAGGCCAGCCAGAAGGCCGTGAAGAAGAAGCTCCGCAACGTCCTCCGGAAGCACCGGATCCCGACGACCGGGGAGCCGTTCGACTCGGCGTGGGAGTACATCGTCGCTCACTACCGTGGCGACGAGTGAGCAGGCGAAGGCAGGAGACGCTGATAGGCACTGTGGGGAAGCTTGAGCCCGTGCCGCTGCGGGAGGTGTGGGCGCATGAAGCGCTGGACTTCACCCAGTGGTTGGCGAAGCCCGAGAACCGGCGTCGCGCTCATTGATGTATCCCTGGAGCGTGGTGCCCTTGATCTCGCAGATCGGGTCGCCCGGGTACATGGCCTGTAAGGCCCGCCGAACGAGCTCGGCGCAATGGCGCCGGCTGCTCGTCGACATGTTGACTCGGCTGTCGAGTTCGCGGTCGATGATGGCCACCAGGGGCGGATCGGCCTTCGCGATCATCAACCGCTTCTTGCTTTTCGGATGCAGACGCGCATCCACGCCAGCGACGCCCTCCGACCGGTAGTCGTTCCAGAAGTTGAACCAGCGCCCGATCGACGACTGCCCACTCGTGGAGTCCAGCCGTCGTGCGACGGCTGTCCGTGCGAGGGATCCAGTGAACTCAGTGGAGGCCGTGCGCCGTCGGGGGTTGATCGGCTTTGCCTCATCTACTGGCCGCATCGCAGCCCCTCTCGCACCTGTATCCGCGTTCGGATGATGCGAAGACGAAGCGGCGACCGGAGCCCCATCGCTCCCGTATCTGCCGCTGATGTTCCTTCCGCAAGAGGCGCAACTTCTGCAAGGCATCGGCGTTTCGTGACACACGGTGTCACTCCATCGGAGCGGTGTGTCATCCAACGACCGGTTGTGTCACCGCAACGCGTTCTCGACACAAGAAGCCCTTGACACTCCACCTCGCGTGCCATAACGTACAACCAAATGGTTGCACAACGAGAACTCAGCGAAGCGGAGGTGGACCGTGTCTTTCACGCACTGGCCACGTCGACGCGGCGCGACATCCTGCGCCGGACCATCGAGGGGGAGCAGTCCGTCACCACCCTCGCGTCCCGGTACGAGATGTCGTTCGCGGCGGTCCAGAAGCACGTCGCAGTGCTCGAGGCGGCCGAACTCATCATCAAGCGCGCCGAAGGACGCGAGCGGCTGGTCCGCGCGAATCCCGAGATGATCGCGCGCGCCCGGGCGCTTCTCGCCCAGTACGAAGAGCTCTGGCGATCCCGCATCGCCCGGCTCGATGCCCTACTCGCAGAACCTCACGAAGGAGAATGACATGCCCGTCACTGACGTCATCACCGATGCCGACAATCTGACCATGACCGTGATCGCCGACCTCGCCGCTCCTGTCGAGCGCGTGTGGAACGCCTACACGGATCCCGAGCAGCTCAACCGCTTCTGGGGCCCTCCCGGATGGCCGGCGACGTTCGCCGAGTGGAACCCGGTCGTGGGCGGTCGTGCGCGGTACACAATGAACGGTCCGCGTGGCGAGAAGTCGTCCGGCTCGTGGGAATTCCTCGCGATCGACGCACCGCACCGTTTTGAGGTGATCGACGCGTTCGCCGACGAGGATGGCACCCCGCTCGAAGGGTTCCCGTCGATGCGGATGACCTTCACCTTCGAGTCCACCGATGACGGCACGCGCATGGTGAACACGAGCTACTTCGACTCCGCCGAGGCGCTGGAGCAGATCGTGGCGATGGGTGCCGTCGAGGGCACGCGCATGGCGATGGCGCAGCTTGATGCTGTGCTGCAGGATCTGCGGGACTTCGCGCAGGGCAAGGGAACGGTCGTCGAGCTGCTCGACGACACGCACGTCCGCATCACGCGCATGGTCGAAGGTCCCCGCGACCTGGTCTGGCGCGCATACAACGACGCCGACCTGGTGAAGAAGTGGATGCTGGGGCCGGAGGGGTGGGAGATGACGGAGTGCGTCATCGGCACGGAGCGGGGCGCGACGTATCGCAACTCTTGGGCACCCGTCGGCGACACCGAGGGGGAGCCGTTCGGCTTCGAGGGAGAGGTGCTCATGTTCGACCCGCCCCGCCGCGCGGTCAGCACGGAGCGGATGCAGGGCATGCCCGTCGAAACCCTCAACGACCTCAACCTCTATGAGGAGGACGGTGCGACGCTGATCACTCTCCTCATCGAGTACCCCGACAAGGACACGCGCGACATGATCCTCGCCACCGGCATGGCCGACGGCATGGAGGCGTCGTACCAGCGTCTCGAGCGCGAGGTGCTCAGCGCCTGACATCGTCAGCAGCCCGCGGATCACCCCGATCCGCGGGCTGCTGCGTGCCTGCCCGGTAGGGGCTGGTCCTGAATCCATGAGCGTGCGCCGGATCCATGACGGAATCGCCGGATGTCTCATGCTTCGGGCGCATGTTCCTGCGCTCGCCACCGCCATCCCACGGTCGACATCTGTGGCCCGTCTGGGTCGACTGGTCGTGAATTCATGAGCGTGCGCCGGAGCTATGACAGATCCGCCACATTCCTCATGCATTGAGCGCATCGTCATGCACTCGCGTCACACCTGCGCACGCCGGGCGAGGTGAGCCGTAGGCTGTGGACGTGCTGCTTTCGGATCGCGATATCAAGGCCGGACTCGCTGACGGGCGGATCGCCCTCGACCCCTTCGACCCGGCGATGGTTCAGCCGTCGAGTGTGGACGTCCGCCTTGACCGCTACTTCCGCCTCTTCGACAATCACAAGTATCCGTTCATCGATCCGTCGCAGGATCAGCCCGAGCTCACCCGTCTCATCGAAGTCGACCCGGACGAGCCGTTCATCCTGCACCCCGGGGAGTTCGTGCTCGGCTCGACGTACGAGCAGATCACGCTGCCCGACGACATCGCCGCGCGGCTGGAGGGCAAGTCCTCGCTCGGTCGCCTCGGGTTGCTCACGCACTCGACTGCGGGCTTCATTGATCCTGGCTTCTCCGGCCACGTGACGCTGGAGCTCTCCAACGTCGCGACCCTGCCCATCAAGCTGTGGCCCGGGATGAAGATCGGGCAGGTCTGCTACTTCCGACTCACCTCACCGGCCGAGAACCCCTACGGATCCGGTCCGTACGGCAACCGGTATCAGGGTCAGCGCGGACCGACCGCCTCGCGCTCGTTCCAGAACTTCCACCGCACCGACGTGTCCACCACCGACGCCGGATCAACCGGCGCATAGCGGGCCTCCCCGAACCGCCACGAACCGCCTCCGGGGCACCGAGGTGCCGGAGGCGGTTCGTCGCGGTTCGCGAAGCAGTGATCACCGGATGCGCTTTCGGTAGACGGCGATGGCGAATCCATACGCCACCAGGAGCAGTCCCACCAGCCACGCGAGTGCCACCCAGATGGCGGAGCCGACGGGCTCGCCGGCAAAGAGAGCGCGGATCGTGTTCACGATCGACGTCACCGGCTGGTACTCGGCGAACCAGGCGACGGGGCCGGGCATCGTCGAGGTGGGAACGAACGCGGAGCTGATGAACGGCAGGAAGATCAGCGGGTAGCTGAAGGCACTCGCGCCGTCCACCGTCTTCGCGGAGAGCCCGGCGATCACGGCCAGCCAGGTGAGTGACAGCGTGAACAGCACGAGGATTCCGATTACCGCGAGCCACGCACCCACGGAGGCACCGGTGCGGAAGCCGAGGGCGAAAGCCACACCCACCACGATCGCGACCGACACCAGGTTGGCGACGAGCGAGGTGAGCACGTGCGCCCACAGCACGCTGGAGCGGGCGATCGGCATGGACTGGAACCGCTCGACGATGCCGCCCTGCAGATCCAGGAACAGCCGGTACGAGGTGTACGCGATCCCCGACGCGATCGTGATCAGCAGGATGCCCGGGAGCATGTAGTCGATGTACGACCCGGGTGCTCCGGTGCGGATCGCGCCGCCGAGCACGAAGACGAACAGCAGCATCAGGGCGATAGGCGTCACCGCTGTCGTGATGATGGTGTCAGGGCTGCGCAGGATGTGGCGCAGTGAGCGCCCGGTGAGAACGGCGGTGTCGCCGAGAACGTGACTGGTCATCACGCGACCTCCTTCTTGATCGTGTCGGTGCCGGCGCGGGGGCCGACGAGAGTGAGGAAGACCTCCTCGAGAGTGGGCTGCTTCTCGACGTATTCGACCTTCGCCTGCGGGAGCAGGCTCTTGAGCTCGGCGAGAGTGCCGTTCTGGATGATCGTGCCCTCGTGGAGGATGGCGATCCGGTCGGCCAGCTGCTCGGCCTCATCCAGGTACTGCGTGGTCAGCAGCACCGTGGTGCCGTGGGCAGCGAGCTCCTTCACCGTCTCCCACACCTCGATTCGCGCCTGCGGATCCAGGCCGGTGGTCGGCTCGTCGAGGAAGATCACCGGTGGGTTGCCGATGAGGCTCATCGCGATGTCGAGGCGACGACGCATACCGCCGGAGTAGGTGCCGGCGCGGCGCGATCCGGCGTCGGTGAGTGAGAACCGCGCGAGCAGGTCGTCGGCGATCGCCCCGGGGTCGGGCAGGTGGCGCAGCTTCGCCACGAGCACGAGGTTCTCGCGACCCGTGAGCACCTCGTCGACGGCGGCGAACTGGCCCGTGAGGCTGATCGACTCACGGATGCTGTCGGGCGCTGTGGCGACATCGAAGCCCTGGATGGTGGCGGATCCGCCGTCGGCTGTGAGCAGCGTCGAGAGGATCCGCACCAGGGTGGTCTTTCCGGCGCCGTTCGAGCCGAGCAGGGCGAAGATGCTGCCACGCTCCACGTCGAAGTCGACGCCGCGCAGCACGCGCAGGTCGCCGAATGACTTCGTGACGCCGCGGACGCTGATGGCTGGGGTGGTCATGACCGTGTTTCCTTTCCTGCTGCCTCGTCGATCGCGCGGGTGAAGCGGGCGCGCTCCTTGTCGATCCATTCGCGGCCGGCGTAGGCGCGGGCGAAGGTCTCGGCGAAATCGATCGGGTCGTCGCCGACGATGGCGCGCACCGGGGTGCCGTCCACGGAGGCGGTCTCCCACAGATCGGCGAGGTCGGTGAACATGCGGGTCATGGTGTCGCCGTCGGTGATGCCGCTGGCGTACATGAGATAGCGGTGCATCGCCGTGGCGGCGGTGGCGTACGGCTGGGGGAGGGCCTCGATGCGGGCCTTGTCGGTGCGGTACTGCTTCTTCTGTTCGAGCGATCCGGTGATCACTTCGATCCACTTCGCGGCCATGTCAGGCTCCTTCGTTGGTTGTGGTGTTGCGGGTGTCGGTGTGGCGGAGCTGTTCGATGTGCTCTGCGAGGAAGCTCCAGGTCCCCCAGAATTCCGCGAGTTGATCCCGCCCCTGTGCGTTCAGCGAGAAGACCTTTCTCGGCGGGCCCTTCTCTGACGGGACCTTCTCCACGTCGACCAGGCCGCGCTGCTCGATCCGAACCAGCAGGGCGTACACGGTGCCCTCGGCGATATCGGTGAAGCCGCCGTCGCGCAGTCTCGTCGTGATCTCGTACCCGTAGGCCGATCTCTCGGCCAGGATCGCCAGGACGATGCCCTCGAGCGTGCCCTTGAGCATCTCGGTCATCTGACTTGCCATCGCGATCGCCTCCTCTACTCAGCGTTGTTGACTACCGGTACAAAGTAACACTGAGTACCGGTACTTAGCAACACCGAATAGCGAACTTTTTCTGAGACCCGCGGCCCTACGATGGGAGCCGTGACCACCACCACCCGCCGCATGCTGGATCTCACCGTCGACGACCACGTCATCACCGTTCCGCTGGTGTGGGGTGATGGCTCCGATCCGCGCACCATCGACGTGCACGCGGCGGTCGTCACGCGCGAGGGTGGCGAGAACCTGCCGTACCTCACGTTCCTCCAGGGCGGGCCGGGCAACGAAGCGCCGTCGCCGTTCCACGCTCCGCTGGCACCCGGGTGGCTGGACGCCGCGCTGCAGGAGTATCGCGTGGTCATGCTCGACCAGCGCGGTACCGGCAAGTCGACGCCGGTGAGCGACGCGATCCTGGACTCTGGGATCGATGTGGCCGAGTACCTCACGCACCTCCGTGCCGACGCGATCGTCCGCGACGCCGAGGCGATGCGCGAACACCTGGGTGCCCGCACCTGGAACACGCTGGGGCAGTCTTTCGGTGGGTTCACGACGCTCGCGTATCTGACCACTGATGCCGCCTCCCTCGACGACGTCTACATCACGGGCGGACTCAGCGCGGTGGGCCGCCACCCCGACGACGTCTACGCGCTCTGCTACGACAAGATGCGCGTGATGACCGAGCGGTACTACCGGCGCTTCCCGGAACATCGCGATGCCATGCGTCGTCTGGTGGATCTCGCCGATGCGGGGCGCATCGTCCTGCCGGGTGGCGAGATCGTGTCGGTGTCGCGCCTGCGGTCGATCGGCTCGGCACTGGGTGACGACAACGGCTGGCAGCGGCTGTGGGGAGTGCTCGATGGCGACCCGGCGACCAACGCCTTCCGCTACGACCTCGCCGCGCTCATGCCGTTTGGGGGTCGCAACCCGCTGTACTACGTGTTCCACGAGTCCAGCTATGCCGACGGATTCGCGACGAACTGGTCTGCCGAACGCACCGAGCCGCAGGACTACCGTGACGATGTCACCCTCTTCACGGGCGAGCACGTGCGGCGTGAGTGGACTCGCACCGTCCCCGCATTCCAGCCGTGGGCCGAGGTGGTCGACACCCTCGCCGTGCACGAGTGGCCGAAGCTGTACGACGCGGAGGCGATCGCCGCATCCGGCGCGACGGGTGCCGCGTCGATCTACGTCAACGACGTCTACGTCCCGGTGGAGTTCTCGCTGGAGACGGCGGCGCTGATCCCGGGCGTGCACACGTACCTCACGAGCGCGAACGAGCACTCCGGCCTCCGCACCGGCTCCGCCGTGCTCCCGCACCTCATCGACCTCGCCCGCGGCCGCGTGATTCGCTGATCCACCCGGCACGCGTGCGCCCTCGTCGCGCGTTCCGTTGCCGGGCGAGTGCGATGAGGCGCGGGAGCCCGGCGACGTACGAGCGATGCGGTTGCCGGAGGAGGGACCTAGGCTGGCCCTCATGAGCAGTGCAGCTCCCGGCGGCTTCGGCCGCGAGACCCAGTCGTCCGTGTATCGCGCCGGAATCAGCGGCGCGAAGCCCGCTGTTCCCACGGCGCCCGACGCTCTCGAAGATCGAGCCCGTCGGGCGATGTCCACGGAGGCGTTCGCGTACATCGCCGGGGGAGCGGGCGGTGAATCCACCGTCGCCGCGAATCGTGCCGCCTTTGATGACTGGCAGATCTGGCCGCGCCCGCTGCGTGATGTATCGCAGCGGGATCTCTCCACCAACTTCTTCGGTCGCGTCCGTCGTACGCCGTTCCTGCTCGCGCCCCTCGGCGTGATGGAACTCGCGCATTCCGATGCCGATCGCGCCGTGGCGCATGCTGCGGCGGCACTCGGTGTGCCGTATGTGCTCAGCAGTCAGGCGTCGTTCTCGATGGAGGCCGTCGCGGCAGCGGCGCCGCAGGGTGAGCGGTGGTTCCAGCTCTACTGGTCCGCGTCCGATGCGCTCAACGAATCGCTGCTGCGTCGGGCGGGTGAGATCGGGTGCACGGCGATCGTCATCACGGTCGACACGCACATCCTGGGATGGCGCACACGTGATCTCGACCTTGCGTACCTGCCGTTCACTCGCGGCCTGGGCCTGGCGCAGTACACCTCCGATCCTGTCTTCCGGGCCATTGTGGAGGACCGCGCGCGTGAGCCGCGTGAGGAGGGTCCGTCGGTGCGCGTCACCCCGCAGGCGGTGGCCGCGGGCCTCAGCATCGCGCGGACCGGGCGTGCGATCACCGGCACCGGCCTGCGCGACAGCCTCCGATCACCGCTGCCGCGCTTGGCGATCGAGACGTTCCTCGACGTGTTCTCCACTCCCACGCTCACGTGGGACGACCTGGCGCGGGCGCGCTCCTGGACGCACCTCCCGATCATCGTGAAGGGCATCGTTCATCCCGATGACGCCGAAGCGGCGCTCGCAGCCGGTGCCGACGGCATCTGGATCTCCAACCACGGTGGTCGCCAGATCGACCGCTCCGTCCCGACGCTCGCTGTGCTTCCGGAGATCGCCGAACGGATCGGGACGCGCGCACCGATCATCTTCGATTCCGGTATCCGCGGCGGGGCCGATGCCGCCATCGCGCTCGCGCTCGGGGCCACATCGGTGGCGATTGGCCGCTCCTACGCCTACGGACTCGGTATCGCTGGCGAGCATGGCGTGCACGAGGTCATCCGCAATCACATCGCCGAGCTCGACATCACACTCGGCCTCGCCGGCCACACCGCGGTGCGTGAGCTGTCTCCGGATTCACTCCGCCGCGTTCGCTGACACCGCCGCAGGTGACGCAACGCCGTCGCAGCAGCGCCGCCGTGTCGCGAACGGAGGGTATTTTCGCGAATCGAGGGCCGAATTGGTGTCGGGACACTGTTTCGGCGTGAATCTCCTCCGTTCGTGCACAACGCACCCGGCCTGCGGCTGCGGACCGGAGTGACGGCAGCACCGAAGCCCGGATGAGGATCAGCGCCCAGCGAGGGCTCAGTCCGGAAGCGCCGGGTGCGGCTCCCGGTACCCACGGCGCGGGATGCACAGCGCGAGCACCAGCGCGATGACCGCAGCGCCCGCACCCAGAGCGAAGGAGATGCGGAACGCCTCCGGGCTCGGGACCACGCCCTCGCCGAACGGAACGGTATCCGCGGCCAGTACGGCAGCGACGACCGCGGCGGCGACACTGGTGCCGAGAGAACGGAACAGCGAGTTCAGCCCGTTCGATGCGCCCGTCTCGCTGGCGGGAACGGAGCGCATGATGAGCATCGGCATCGCGGCGTATCCGAAGCCGATGCCGAAGCCGATGAGGATGTTCGCCACCAGGATCTGCCAGATCTCGGTGCTCCACAGCAGGGTGAACACGTAGGCCGCGATGATCGACGCGGACCCGAGCACCAGAAGCAGCTGTGGTCCGACGGCACGCGACAGCCGACCCGACAGCGGCGACAGGATCATCATCACGATGCCCGACGGCATCACGATGAGGCTGGCCGACAACAATGACAGGCCGAATCCGGAGCCCGACTCGACCGGCAGCTCCAGCATCTGCGGATAGACCACGTTCGAGGCGAACAGGCCGAAGCCGAGGGCGATCGAGGCCAGGTTGGTGAGCAGCACCGGTCGCCGCGCCGCCACGCGAAGGTCGAGCAACGGCTCCGCGATGCGAAGCTCGTACCAGCCCCACACCAGCAGCACCACGATGCCGCCGATGCCGGAGGCGAGGGTCGGCAGCGACGCCCAGCCCCACGACGCACCGCGTGACACCGCCAACAGGATCCCGAGCAGACCGATCGCGAGCCCGACGGCACCCAGGACATCGAACCGACCGCCGGAGCGCAGCACGCTGACGGGGATGATCCACGCCACGAGAATGAACACGATCGCACCGAGCGCGCCGGCGATCCAGAACAGCAGGTGCCAGTCGGCGTTCATCGTGACGAAGGCGCTCACCGGCAGCCCGATCGCGCCGCCCACGCCGAGCGTCGCGGAGATGAGGGCGATGGACGAATCGATGCGATCCTCATGCAGCACGTCGCGCAGCACCGAGATGCCGAGCGGGATCACACCCGTGGCGGCGCCCTGCAGCACCCGCCCCAGCACCATCCACGTGAGGTCGTGCGAGAGAGCGGCGATCACGGATCCGACGATCAGGATCCCCAGCAGCACCAGGATGATGCGGCGCTTGCCGTACATGTCGCCGAGTCGACCCGCGATCGGCGTGATCACCGCGGCGGACAGCAACGTGGAGGTGACGACCCACGCGGTGTCGTCGCGGCTGGCGTTCAGAAGTTCCGGGAGCGCGGCCTGGATCGGCACAACGAGCGTGAACATGAAGGACGAGCACAGACCTGCCACAGCGAGGACGGCGACCACCGCGGCCGAGTTGGGCATTCGGGGCAGATTGCGTCGTTCGTCTCGTACCACTGATCCACCCTATGTGCCGGCGGCACACCCTCGGCCCGCCGCCGCCGGATCAGCCGATCACAGCACCACGGTGTTGTTCGACGAGTACGTGCCCACGCCGGTGGAGAGGTCGGGATGCACCAGCTCGGTGATGCCCCGCGTCGCGAGAGCGTCGGGATCGGCAACCGCCAGCGAGGTGACGAACGTCGGGTCCGCGCCATCGGATGTGGCATCGACCCAGGCCTGAAAGATCGCACCGCCCGGGCTCATCGCGCCGCGGCTGATCGGAATCTCCTCGTCGTCCACATCGATCACGATGCCGAGCGAACGATGCGGCACCGGGCGCCGCTCGCGCAGCTCCGGGATGATCTCCGCGAACCGGCGCCCGATCGGCTTGGCCGCGCCGGTGTTGTCGATGAGGCCGAGCGAGTACTCCAGCTCCGGATAGTCCGCGAGAGCGCGACTCACGTCGTGCGAGCACCACCACGTGATGCCCCACAGATTGTCCGTGCGCAGCGCGGATCGCACGGTCGCCTCGAGGAAGTCGGGTGTTTCGGCCGGCTCCAGGCAGTTGGAGGGTGCCCCGACCTCCTGCAGCCAGATCGGACGGCTCGGGTCGGTTGCGAAGGCGCGCGACAGCTCGATCATGTACTCGGCGTGCCGGTCGGAGGCGGTTGATCGTCCCCCATAGCGCTGCGCGGTTCCGTTGAAGATCCAGGAGTGGACTGTGGTCATCGCGCCCAACCGGGCCGCGTGCGTCGGAACGAATCCGTGCCCGTCCATGTACCAGGCGGCGTCATACTCACTGTGCACGTGCTGCTGGGCGGGAGCGGTTCGTTCGGCTGCGTCCAGCAGTGTGGTGATCCACGTGCTCGCCTCTGCGGGCGTGACCGGCCACTGGTGCGGGTGCGTCGCTGCCGAGAACTGGTTCGTCTCGTTGCCCAGCGTGAAGCCGAGGAAGTTGCCGGCATCCCCCAACGCGGCACCGAGCCGCTCCACCAAAGCCACCTGGCCGCTGAGGGCATCTGGGTGGGTGAACATGTTCTTGTCGTGCCAGGTGAACAGCCACGACGGGATGAAGTCGAAGCTGGACAGGTGCCCCTGGATGACATCGACGCTGGCGTCGAGGCCGAACTCCGCGGCCACATCGACGACGGCGCGCACATCGGCGACCGCCTTCTCGCGGATCAGTGTGCGGTTGGGCTGCAGCACGCTCCAGAGCGGGAAGACCCGAACATGATCCAGCCCCAGCTCGGCAAGACCGGCGAAATCGCGGCGCACATCATCGAGATCGAGATCCAGCCAGGAGTGCATCCACTCGGTGGCAGGGGTGTAGTTCGCGCCGAAGCGCAGCGGGGTGTCGAGGGGCATCTGAGGCTCCGAATCTGCGGGTCGATCGACGGGAACGGTTCGACTATAGCGATTTAGTTGGGTGGTAGGAAGGGTGAGAACAAGAGGGAACCGCATCCGGACCCGAACCGCGGCTGCACCCGCCAGGACGGGTGCTGCGTACAGGTTGACGGCCCGCCGTCCCGGGTAGACTCAGAGGAGCGCGACCCCCGCGTTCTCGCATCTTCCCGCGTTCGCGCATCACAAGACGACCATTGGAGCCACCGTGGCCGAGCAGTCCCGCCTCGACAAAGTCATCGCCCTCGCCCGCCACCGCGGGTTCGTGTTCCAAGCGGGTGAGATCTACGGTGGTTCGCGTTCGGCCTGGGACTACGGCCCCCTCGGCACCGAGCTGAAGGAGAACATCCGTCGGCAGTGGTGGCAGACGTTCGTGCGCGGGCGCGGCGACATGGTGGGCCTGGACTCCTCGGTGATCCTGCCCAAGCGCGTCTGGGAGGCGTCGGGTCATGTCGCCACTTTCACCGACCCGCTCGTGGAGTGCCTGAGCTGTCACAAGCGGTTCCGCGAAGACACCCTCATCGAGGACTTCGAGGCACGCAAGGGGCGCGCCCCGCAGGGCGGTCTTGCCGAGATCGCGTGCCCGAACTGCGGCACCCGCGGTCAGTGGACCGAGCCGCGTGCGTTCTCCGGTCTGGTGAAGAGCTACCTCGGCGTGGTCGACGACGAGTCGGGCCTGTACTACCTGCGTCCCGAGACCGCGCAGGGCATCTTCGTGAACTTCGCCAACGTGGTCACCGCGGCGCGTAAGAAGCCGCCGTTCGGCATCGGCCAGGTGGGCAAGGCGTTCCGCAACGAGATCACGCCGGGCAACTTCATCTTCCGCACGCGCGAGTTCGAGCAGATGGAGATCGAGTTCTTCGTGCCGCCGGCCGAGGCGGGCGAGTGGTTCCAGCACTGGGTGGACGCCTGCTGGAACTGGTTCATCGATCTCGGGATCACCCCGGAGAACATGCGTCAGTTCGATGTTCCCGAAGACGACCGCGCGCACTACTCGGCAGGCACGATCGACTTCGAGTACCGCTTCGGCTTCCCGGGCAAGGAGTGGGGCGAGCTCATGGGTGTGGCCAACCGCACCGACTACGACCTCTCCAGCCACACGGAGGCCTCCGGCACCAGCCTCACCTACTTCGACCAGGCATCGGGAGAGCGCTACACGCCGTACGTGATCGAGCCGTCGTTCGGTCTCACGCGCTCGATGATGGCCTTCCTCGTCGACGCGTACGAGGAAGAGGAAGTGCCGAACGCGAAGGGTGGCACCGACACCCGCACGGTGCTGAAGCTGGACCCGCGTCTGGCGCCCGTCAAGGTGGCCGTGCTTCCGCTCAGCCGCAATGAACGGCTGTCCCCGCTTGCGCGCCAGGTGGCCGACGAACTGCGCGGCCGCTGGGTGATCGACTTCGATGATGCCGGTGCGATCGGTCGCCGCTACCGTCGGCAGGATGAGATCGGCACGCCGTTCTGCGTGACGATCGACTTCGACTCGCTGGACGATGACGCGGTCACCGTGCGTGATCGCGACACCATGGCGCAGGAGCGTGTGGCACTTGCGGACCTCAACGCCTACCTCACGGAGCGCCTGAAGGGCGCCTGACCCGGTGTCTCGCAATGCCCCCACCGGATGGTGGGGGCATTGTCGCTTGTGGGGTGACGGACTCGATCCGCACACCAATGACCCCAATATTGGGGTCATTGGTGTGCGTCGCTGTCATGATTTCCCAGCCGGAGGTTAGCCTCGAATGACGTGTAGGTGCCGGCGCATGGGGCCCGGCGTGTGGCTGTGGTCTCCCGACCGGGTCCGCACCCCCTACACGCCATTCCTGGGGAGGATGATCATGCGCTTATTTGCGCGCTCTCGTCGGCGATCCGACGACAACCGAATCCAACAAGCCACGTCGCGCCGAGCCGGGAAGTTCGCCACTGTGCTGCTGACGGCTGCGCTGCTTCTGGTGCCGATGCTCACGGCACCGACCGCGGCACTGGCCGCGGGCGGAACCTTGAACATGACGATGGACGCGGTGAACCCGACGGTGCTCTCGGGCGCCGGGGCATCTTTCCGCGTCCAGTGGACCTGTAGCGGCGCGGGCAGTTGTGATGGTGCCGAGATTCGTATTCCGCTGCCCACCGCTATGCCGGGTAGTACAGCATTCCCGGGTGGTGTGCCGCTCACAGTCAGCAGCCAGAGCCAGGTGAGCATTGACGGCGCCGACATCCCGGGATCGGGAACCGTCGTCGGCACCGCTCCCAACCAGGAACTGGTGTGGACGTTCCCCGCGACGGTCGCGACCGGTAAGTCCGGCACCGTGACGTTCACGCTCGTGGCACCGAATAACATCACCCCCGATGGCTCCACGATCACTCCCGTCGCCACCTTCACTGCTACGGGTGCTGCGCCGATCGTGGCGCAGGGTACGACGACTGTGACCGCTGACGTCTCGCTGCAGACGCTGAAGACCAAGTCTGTACCCACCGATGTGCCCTACGTCGATCAGCAGATCACCTACAACATCTACCTCGGCTACGACTCGCAGTTCCCGCTCTCCAGCGGAGTGAACTACGCACGCTCGATGGCCGATGTCTGCGCGTCCTTGGGAACGCAGGCTCTCCAGAACATCGTCGTCGTCGACACGCTGCTGCCTGGGGCGCAGTTCGTCAGCGCGAACAACGGCGGTGTGTACAACGCCGCCACCAACACGATCACCTGGAATCTCGGTTCCTCGATCGACGACACGACCCACGCATGTCAGCCGTTCAGCGGGTCAACGGCGTGGACCGGTGCGGCGCTGCAGGTCGCGGTGAAGTATCCCAGTCCCACGTTCACAGCGAACCCGAGCCCGACGGCCGTCACCAACAACGTGTCCGTCTCAGCAAATGCGTGGGGCCAGCCCGGCACCGTTCTGACGGACACTTCGTCCACATCGCACGGTCTTCGGGTGGGAAGCCCGGGAGCCAGCGTGTCCAAGATGCCCGGGTACGACTGGGCTATCGGCAACCCCGCCTACCGGGGAACAGCGGATAGCCGCATGTTCACCCTTTCGGTCCGGTCGAACGATGCGCAGCCCGCACGTTGGCAGGTCACCGACATGATGCCGTGTGACTTCACCTCACCCATCAACACGTCCAACACGGGCTGTGCCACGCCGGGAGTTACAGATCTGAACTTCAGCGCCTCGGGTGAGTTCAACGAAGTGCATGTCAACTACACGACCAACACCGGCGCCACCGGCGTGTGTGTCCTGCCCGCAGGCACGACGACGGAAGACCGCTATTGCGTTGGAACGACCGGCGATCGCACGCCGATCTCGCTCCCTGCGGGTCAGTGGATCACGAAGTTCGAGATCGACACCCAGATTCCCGCGTTCGGCGGTGGATGGATCTACGTCCACGGAACCCCGGGCGCGAATCTGCCGACCGACAACGTCTCTGTCGCCTACCGCAACCCGAACCTGAATGTCGACCGTTCGGATGTACACCCGTGGTACGTCACTCTGGAGAATTGCACTGAGCTCAACCGAGTGACCTACCAGGACGGTCGCGTCTGGAATCCGACTCCCAACCCGCAGTATGCGAGCGACAACGGCGGCATCTGTGGTTACCGCCAGGTTATGACGACGCCTTACGACCTGCGGCCCGTGAAATCGATGTACGACCCCGCGATTCCCGTCGCGAACCGCCCGGCAGTGCCGGCGGTGGAGACGGGGGACACCCTGACGGTCGATCTCACCATTCGTCGCTCGTCGTGGGAAGGTCCGCAGTCGGTTCGCGACACGGCGAACATCACGCCGACGGTCACCGAGTACCTCCCGTCCAATCTCACGATGGTGCCGGGATCACTGCAGATCGTGCCGATCACCACCGGTGAGGCCGGCTTCGTCGCCGCTCTCGGTGCACCCAACCTCGAAACCGAGACCGTCACGATCAACGGCGAGCAGCGCGAGAAGGTCACGGTGACCTTCCCCAACGCCGCGACGACCGGAGCGAATAGCCTCGCCAAGACCGCGTACGTGCGGTTCCAGGTGCAGGTGAACGACGGCGTCCCTGCGGGCACATACACGAACACGTACCTACTGTCCGGAGCCGAAGCCGGTCCCGGCATCGGCAACACCTACCTGGTGTGCTCGACGGGCACGTTGGTCGACGCGAACCTGCAACCGACCACCGACCGCGCTGTTGCTGTGGGCTGCCTCGCCACCGCGCAGTACACCGTGCTGCCCGTTCCGGGAGTCAGCACCGACAAGCAGGTGCAGGGCGTCTACGATCAGGCACCGGTGTCCGCTCCCGGCATCGGCACGACCAGCATCGACGGACCGGCGTCCTACACGATCGACGTCACCAATTCGGGCTCGGTCGACATCACCAACGTGGTGTCGTACGACCTGCTGCCCCGCGTCGGTGACACGCTGACGCTGCCTGGCACCTCCCAGCCGCGCAACTCCGAGTTCGCGGTGAAGCTGACAGGACCCGTGCCGGCTCCTGCGGGTGCCACCGTCCAGTACTCGACCGCGCTGAATCCCTGCCGAGGCGAACTGGCGGGAACAGGTGGCGGGACGACCGCCAGCGCACCCGCCGGCTGCGCCAACGATTGGAGTCTCGTTCCTGCCGGTGGCGACTTCTCTGCCGTGACGGCGATCCGCATCGACTTCGGTACCACCGTCTTCTCGGCGGGGCGCTCCGAGCAGCTGACGCTGTCGGTCACCACCGTGGCGGACGGCAGTTCGCTGGACGGTGTGGCCTGGAACAACGTCGCGATCACGGCGCGTGAGGCCGCGTCCGGCAGCCCGACACTGCCTACCGAGCAGAGCCCGGTGGGTCTGCAGATGCTGCCCGATCTGTCATGGAAAAAGGTGGACGGTGCCTCTGGTGCTCTCCTCGCCGGATCTGAGTGGACCGTCGCGATCGCGGACGGTCGCGTCGACGACCGCTTCCCGATGACGGTCGTGGACTGCGCTGGTGCTCCGTGCGCGGGTGCTGACCAAGATCCCGTCGCCGGTCAGTTCCGCCTCGTGGGCCTGCCCTGGGGCGAGTACACACTCACCGAGACGGGCGTACCTCCCGGCTACATCGGTCTCACCGACCCCGTTGACGTCGCGCTGACGCCGGCGAACGTCACGGCTGGTGGGAACACCATGGATCTCGGTGGACTCGACAACGACAAGATCGTTCCGGGCCTGCATGTCAAGAAGACGTCGGATCCCGCGTCGGGTTCGACGGTCACACCGAACCAGGAGATCACGTACTCCGTGGTCGCTGAGAACACGGGTAACACGGTGCTGACCGGTGTGACTGTGACGGATGATCTGTCGGACGTGCTGGACAACGCGACGTTCGTCGCTGGTTCTGAGTCGTCGACCGTGGGTGCTGCTCCGGTGCTGTCGGGTACGACGCTGACGTGGAACGGTGATCTGCCGGTCGGTGGCACGGTGACCCTGTCGTACACGGTCACGGTGAACGCTGATGTCGTGGCGACCGATGTTCTGAAGAACGTGGTTACCGGAACGTCGACCGAGGTGCCGTCCAACTGTGTGGAGGGATCCACCGATCCTGACTGCACGACAACGCACACGCCGACCCCGACGCCGGGCCTGCACGTCGTGAAGACGTCGGATCCCGCTTCCGGTTCGACGGTCACGCCGAATCAGGAGATCACGTACTCCGTGGTGGCATCCAACACGGGTAACACGGTGCTGACCGGTGTGGACATCACCGACGATCTGTCTGACGTGCTGGACAACGCGACATTCGTTGCTGGTTCTGAGTCGTCGACCGTGGGTTCTGCTCCGGTGCTGTCGGGGACGACGCTGACGTGGAACGGCGATCTGCCGGTCGGTGGCACGGTGACCCTGTCGTACACGGTCACGGTGAACGCTGATGTGGTGGCGACCGACGTTCTGAAGAACGTCGTTACCGGTACGTCGACCGAGACGCCGTCCAACTGTGTGCCGGAAGGTGCCGTGGTTGCTGCTGCTGCCGAGGGGCCGATGGCTCGTCGTGTGGTTCGCGATATCGCTGTAGCGCTGGCCGCTGCCGACGACCCTGACTGCTCGACGACGCACACGCCGACGCCGACCCCGGGTCTGCACATCGTGAAGACCTCGGACCCCGCTTCGGGTTCGACGGTGACCGCTGGGCAGGACGTCACGTACTCGGTGGTCGCCTCGAACACCGGCAACACGGTGCTGACGGGCGTGACCGTGACGGATGACCTGTCGGACGTCCTCGACAACGCCACGTTCGTGGTCGGGTCGGAGAATGCGTCCCTGGGCTCCACGCCGACGCTGTCGGGAACGACGCTGACGTGGACGGGTGACCTGCCCGTTGGTGCCACTGTCACCATCCGCTATACGGTCAAGGTCAAGGCCGACGTGGTTGCCACGGACGTGCTGCGCAACGTGGTCACCGGCGGTACGCCGGAGACGCCGTCGAACTGCGTGGAGGGCACCGGGGACCCGGAGTGCTCCACGGACCACCCGGTGTTGGGTGTGCCCGGTCTGCACGTCAAGAAGACGTCTGATCCGGCTTCGGGTTCGACGGTGACGCCGAGCCAGGAGATCACGTACTCCGTGGTCGCGTCCAACACGGGTAACACGGTGCTGACCGGTGTGACGGTGACGGATGACCTGTCGGACGTTCTCGACAACGCCGCGTTCGTCGCTGGTTCTGAGTCGTCGACCGTGGGTTCTGCTCCGGTGTTGTCTGGGACGACGCTGACATGGAACGGTGATCTGCCGGTCGGTGGCACGGTGACCTTGTCGTACACGGTCACGGTGAACGCTGATGTGGTGGCGACCGACCTTCTGCGCAACGTGGTCACCGGCGGTACGCCGGAGACGCCGTCGAACTGTGTCGAGGGATCGGATGATCCTGACTGCTCGACGACGCACCCGCCGACGCCGACCCCGGGTCTGCATGTGCTGAAGACGTCTGATCCGGCTTCGGGTTCGACGGTCACGCCGAATCAGGAGATCACGTACTCCGTGGTCGCGTCCAACACGGGTAACACGGTGCTGACCGGTGTGACTGTGACGGATGACCTGTCTGACGTGCTGGACAATGCGACGTTTGTCGCTGGTTCTGAGTCGTCGACGGTCGGTGCTGCTCCGGTGCTGTCTGGTACGACGCTGACCTGGAACGGCGATCTGCCGGTCGGTGGCACGGTGACCCTGTCGTACACGGTCACGGTGAACGCTGATGTGGTGGCGACCGACCTTCTGAAGAACGTCGTTACCGGAACGTCGACCGAGACGCCGTCCAACTGTGTGCAGGAGATGCCGGAAGACGCCGTGGTTGCTGCTGCTGCCGAGGGGCCGATGGCTCGTCGTGTGGTTCGCGATATCGCTGTAGCGCTGGCCGCTGCCGACGACCCTGACTGCTCGACGACGCACACGCCGACGCCGACCCCGGGTCTGCACATCGTGAAGACCGCGGACCCCGCTTCCGGTTCGACGGTCACGCCGGGTCAGGAGATCACGTACTCCGTGGTCGCGTCCAACACGGGTAACACGGTGCTGACCGGTGTGACTGTGACGGATGACCTGTCTGACGTGCTGGACAATGCGACGTTTGTCGCTGGTTCTGAGTCGTCGACGGTCGGTGCTGCTCCGGTGCTGTCTGGTACGACGCTGACCTGGAACGGCGATCTGCCGGTTGGTGGCACGGTGACCCTGTCGTACACGGTCACGGTTAATGCCGATGTGGTGGCGACCGATGTGCTGCGCAACGTGGTCACCGGCGGTACGCCGGAGACGCCGTCGAACTGTGTCGAGGGATCGGATGATCCTGACTGCTCGACGACGCACCCGCCGACGCCGACCCCGGGTCTGCACATCGTGAAGACCTCGGACCCGGCTTCGGGCACTGAGGTGAAGCCGGGCCAGGAGATCACGTACTCCGTGGTCGCTGAGAACACGGGTAACACGGTGCTGACCGGTGTGGACATCACCGACGATCTGTCTGACGTGCTGGACAACGCGACGTTCGTCGCTGGTTCTGAGTCGTCGACGGTCGGTGCTGCTCCGGTGCTGTCTGGGACGACGCTGACGTGGAACGGCGATCTGCCGGTCGGTGGCACGGTGACCCTGTCGTACACGGTCACGGTGAACGCCGATGTGGTGGCGACCGACGTTCTGCGCAACGTGGTCACCGGCGGTACGCCGGAGACGCCGTCGAACTGTGTGGAGGGATCGGATGATCCTGACTGCTCGACGACGCACCCGCCGACGCCGACCCCGGGTCTGCACATCGTGAAGACCTCGGACCCGGCTTCGGGCACTGAGGTGAAGCCGGGCCAGGAGATCACGTACT